>CAZTXK010000319.1:0-2887 GCA_964617275.1 uncultured Dactylococcopsis sp.
CAACTCAATTACGCCAGTTTGACCATTAATTTTAACCAGTTGATTGTTTTGAAAAATCTGTGTCGCATTGGGAATATCCATCACTGCAGGAAGATTATATTCACGGGCGATAATTGCCCCATGAGAGAGTCTTCCTCCTACTTCTGAAATTAACCCGCCAGCGTGGGCTAGAATAACGCTCCAACCCGCATCGGTGTAAGGAACAACAACAATGGTTTTCTCGTCAATAGCGTTGGATTGGGATAGGTCTTGAATCACTTGAATGCGACCGATGGCTTCTCCTTGACTTGCCCCAATTCCTTGCCAATATTGTTGTGGTTTTAATTGGGGAGAGGTGATCATTTGATCGCGATCGGGAGGATGACCATAAACGACATAAGGAACAGTGGGGAGTTTTTCGTCTTCAGCAAAATAGAGGCGACGATTTTCGATATATTGGGAAATTTCTTCTCGAAGTTGGGGATCATCATCTTTGACAATTTGACGGGTTTCGGAGAGTTTTAAGAAAAAGATGTCTCCTTGCTCTGTTAATAAGCCTGTTTTTAACCAAATTTGTTCTAGAGCCAGAAAACTCCATCTTAGATGGGCAAGTAACTGATTATAAACTTCTGCGGTTCGCGCTTTTAATTCTAATCGTGCTTGTAAGGTTCGGCTGCGCCAATTATTACTATGGGTTTGGTTGCTGGAGGTTTCGGGTTGCTGATTAAAGAAAAATTGAGCAAATAACGATCGCGCGGGACGAGGATTTTCCAACCAACGGGGAATGGCAATATCCGTGGCGGTTTCGCTTAGATAACCATACTGATTTAACCAATCTTGAAATTGATCTAAAATACTTTCCCCATCAGGAGATTCGGCTAAGGTGGCAAATAAAGAGGGTGTAGTCTGAGATTCTATTTCATTGACTGGAATTAAGTTTCTCGCATCTTTGGCAATTTGGGCTAAGTCTTTACTGGAAGCGACTTCGGGTAAACAGTTATAGTCGAGGGCTTCATCAGGGACTTTTAAGACACTCTTACGGAGAGAAAAACTAAGGGGGGCGAGAATATTATAGTAAGTGGCAGCTTGTAGGGTGTTGAGAATCATCTCAATGCGAGTGAGTAATTCTTGAGGCGATAATTGTTTCGCCGATTGATGGTGTAATTGTTGGAGAGTGGGAGTAAATAAAGACTCTTCATCAAGGGCAAAGTCTTTTTTTAAACGTAATTCTCGCCATGCTAATCGACATAAGCCGGGAAGATTACGAAGGGTGGAAATGAGGGAAGGACGGGTAAATTTTGCCCCTCTGGTGAGAAATTCCAGACTTTCTGCAGGGAGTCCCATGCGTCGGAAGATTTTTCCTAAGAGGGTGGCATTAAAATAAGCACGACTGTAGTGTAGGGTAGCGGTTTCATTAAACTTTAACCCTTTGGCGCGATCGCCGAGAACAATGGTAAAAAGTTTTCCCCAAACGCCACAAGTGAGAGGACGATTAATCGACCAGGTGAGAGGACGAATTAACCCCGGAATCACTTCGGCAGCAATTTTTCTCGTCCAGATGGGCTGTAAATTGGTAATGGGACGAGTTTGTAAAATCCACAGTTGCTGACCGTCATAAGTCCATTCGATGTCTTGAGGAAAGTCATAAAACCGTCTTTCTAGTTCTCGCGCTAACTTGGCGACTTCTTGTAATAGGGATTCTGGAATGTCCCCTTCTCCTTGTATTTGGGGGGAGGAGTCGTGGTAAATAACGCGATATTGTTGCGGGGTTCTTTGTCCAGAAACTACTTGCGCCGCTTCCCCGGGAAGTGCTTCAATTAATACCGCATCCTCGATTTGTTTGACCGGATCGCGACTAAAGGCAACCCCTGAAAAGACTCCTTGAATCTGCTGTTGAACTAACACCGCCATTTCCGATTCCCCTTGTTGGCGACGATATTGGGCAGCCGTGGGATTGTTATAAGAAGCCTGACATTGTAAAATGCCATCTCTTAGGGCTTCATGGTTGGTAATATGGGAGATGCTTTGATATTGTCCAGCAGCAGAGGTTTCTTCGCTATCTTCACCGATGGCAGAGGAACGAACAATTAAGGGATTATTTTCGTGGGGAGAGGCTAATTCCAGTAAGGGTTGGAAGTCATCCCCTGCCGGGAGAACCCAACCCGAGGGAACAGGATATCCCCAGCGTTTGAGTTGGGAGAGAGTGGCCGCTTTTTGTCCCACTTTTTTGGCTTTGAGGGGTTGATCTAAGGAAAGAATCGCGCGATCGCCGCGAAAAAATTTAAACATTGAGTTAGCCTTACCCTCATTGCTGGGTAAATCAAGGTCATCTGGAATTTTATTATAAATCGCGAAAATGAGTAGAGACAGGGCGATGACGCTGATAATTCTCGGCGGATCGTTAATGTGACGCAACCCCAAAATTAAAGGCATTAAAATTAAGATACCATTCCGTCCTGAAGCGCGATCGCGCAGTATGGTAAAACTAATTCCGCCAATGAGAAAGATTAATCCTGCTGCTATGGGATCATGAACCGCCATTCCCCAAGCAACATTGGTCGTTCCTGCGCCTTTGGCAGCCCAATACCGTCCAATCACGACGGCAATTAAAGCCACAATTTCCCATACTGGATCATTAGGAAAAAAAGACCTCGCTAACCCAACAGCAAAAATCCCTTTCCCTGCTTCCGAGAGAACCGCTAAAATGCCAGGGAATTTCCCCCCATGATAAAATGTTGCCGATACCGATACATTGCCAGTTCCCAGCTTTTTTAAGTTTTTTCCTGTCAAAAAAGAGGTGAACCAATGGATTAAGGGGAGTGCGCCTAAAATGGGGCAAAGAACAAAAATGAGTAACGCCCCCCAAAGTTGTGTCAGGGTCATAAGACTGATTCCTAATTAATTACTA
>CAZTXK010000320.1:0-2875 GCA_964617275.1 uncultured Dactylococcopsis sp.
GCGATAAAATTGATGAAGACTGGGAACGCCGTTTGAACAGTGACCAGTGATCAGTGACCAGTGATCAGTTACCAGTGACCAGTGACCAGTTACCAGTGACCAGTTACCAGTGATCAGTGACCAGTGACCAGTTACCAGTGATCAGTTACCAAATAACGAATAACGAATAACGAATAACAAATAACAAATAACAAATAACAAATAACAAATAACAAACTTAATTAGATGCAAAACCGAATTAATTTTCGTTTATTAAAGAAGTTTTGGTCGATCGCGCGACTGTATTGGTTTGGGGAAGAGAAATGGAAAGCAAGAGGGCTATTATTTGTTATTACCCTCATGCTGATTACCTATACCGTTTTAAGTGTCATTCTCAATCAACAGCGCGGAGATTTAATTACCGCCCTTTCGGAATTAAGTGAAGATCGATTTTGGCGCGGATTACTGATTTATTTTGGGGTAATTGTTGCTTATATTCCCCTCTTTGCAGGGGCAAATTATCTCATTGATCTGTTAGGGTTATTTTGGCGGCGCTGGTTAACAGGGCGTTTTCTTGATAACTATTTTCGCGATCGCGCTTACTATAAGCTCACCTCCTCTGGAGAAATAGACAACCCCGATCAACGGATTTCCCAAGATGTGCGATCTTTTACCCAAGATTCTCTAACCTTTCTTTTAGTCACCATTTCCTCTCTATTTCAAGTGATTGGTTTTGGTGGCGAACTTTGGACAATTTCTTATCCTCTAGTTATTTTTCTTCTTTTCTACGCCATTATTGGAACCTTGATTACAGTTGGCGTTTTTGGGAAGGCTTTGGTGCGGTTAAACTTTGAACAACTCAAGCGAGAAGCTAACTTTCGGTTTGGCTTAGTAAGAATTAGAGAAAATGCTGAATCCATTGCCTTTTATCAAGGGGAAAATCAAGAAGAAAGTCAAGTCAAATTTCGTTTTAATGAGGCTTTTAATAATTTCCGACGCTTGATTCTATGGCAAGATTTAGGCTTAAAATCGTTTACCAATAGTTATCAGCTTCTTACCTATGCTGTTCCCTTTTTAATTTTAGCTCCCCGTGTGTTTTCAGGGGAATTAGCGGTGGGAAAAGTTACCGAAGCCCAAGGTGCCTTCTTACAAATTTTTTCTTCGCTTAATCTAATTGTTAGTCGCTTCCAGTCTTTAACGGAATTTGGGGCGGGAATTGATCGGATTTATAGCTTTGCTGACTATATTAATCTTACAGATTCTACAAAAGAAGAAAATGAAGATGAGAATAAGCCTAAAATTGAAATGGTAAAAGATGAACAAATTTCTGTTGAGAATTTAACCCTGCAAACTCCCAACTATCAACGGACATTAATTAACGATTTAAGCGTTGACATTCCCCAAGGAAATGGGTTACTAATTATGGGAGTTAGTGGTTGTGGGAAGAGTTCATTACTTCGCGCGATCGCTGGCTTATGGGAATCAGGAAAAGGCAAAATTATTCGTCCCCCGTTAACAGAAATTTTGTTTCTTCCGCAACGCCCCTATATGATTTTAGGTAGCCTAAGGGAGGAATTAATTTATCCTAAAACTGAATCTGATTTAAGTAATGATAAACTTGGGGAGATATTAAACCAAGTCAATTTACCCCATTTAGTAGAACGGTTTGGTAGTTTAGATGTAGAAAAGAATTGGGGAGAGGTTTTATCATTAGGAGAACAACAACGAGTTGCCTTTGCTCGGATTTTAATTAACCAGCCGCGATATGTGGTATTAGATGAAGCCACCAGCGCCTTAGATGTGGAAAACGAAGCCTCCCTTTATGACAAATTACAAGCAATGAATGTAACTTATATTAGTGTGGGGCATCGTCCAACTTTACAACAATATCATCAACTTGTTTTAGAATTAGCAGAAGATCAGTCATGGCAAATCAAACCACTCAATCCACAAACTCTATGATTTTTCCCGGTGAAGTTTTCGCAGACACCCAAGAATTTGATACGAATATTCGGCAACTGCTGCCCTACTATGATGAAATGTTAAGCGCGATCGCGCTGTGTGTTCCCCCTGAAAGTAAGCGCATTTTAGAATTAGGCTGTGGCACAGGAGAATTAACCCGAAAAGTGCTACAACAATGCCCCAAAGCTGAAATCATCACCGTTGATTATTCTCCCCGTATGATTGACTTTGTGCAAGAAAAAATGGAAAACCAAGGGGAAGATCAGCGCATTGAAACCATCCAATTAGACTTTGGCGCTTGGGCAAAAAATGAAGCCGGGAGTGATCTAGGCAATAACTTCGAGGCAATTATTTCTTCCCTCGCGATTCATCATCTCAGCGACGAAATGAAAGCAACTCTCTTTCAAAAAATCGCCTCATCTCTCAAACCCAAGGGATGTTTCTGGAATTGCGATCCCCTGCTGCCTGAATTTTCGGAACTATCAGAGGTTTATCAACAATCTCGCCAACGTTGGGCGCAAAACCAGGGCATTGACTTAGACGCAGTTCGCAGTAAAGTGGGAAAAAGTGACACCCAAGGTTACTCTAGCCAAGATCAATTAGCGACACTCGACAGCCAACTGGAAATGTTAGAAAAAGCAGGATTTTCTAAAACTGCCGTCATCTGGAAATACTATAACATTGCTGTTTTTGGAGGGATTCGCTAAAAATTATCTTGGGTGCAAATGCTTTAAGAATTGGCACTACATACCACCCTCTTCTTTTCCCCCCAATCACCAGGGGGTTAGGGGGGATTTAGGGAGGTACAAATGCTTAAAAATTCTACCAATTAATCGCAGATAAAATATTTTGCACACTCAATTGTAACTCTGGAAAAATTGTAGAGAGGAATCCCATAATTATTGGAATAGCAAGACAGCCAAGAGTCATTTTG
>CAZTXK010000321.1:0-2843 GCA_964617275.1 uncultured Dactylococcopsis sp.
GATAATAATGACCTTAGTTGCCACAGTTTCTCCTCCAATTCGGTAAACGAGCTTATTGTACTACGAGACTTGAGCCTATTGGTGGTTAAGTGCATCTCAGTTACAATCGGTTTAGATATCATTTTGCCAAGAATTCCAGATTTTATGACCCTAAAACGCTTTCTCTTAATTCTGTTAACCTTGTTTGCGGTGGGGAAAATTGTCCTTTCCTTGGGCAGTAGCCTTTCACAACCGCAAATTCAAGCGCGATTAGAACTCTATCAAGTTAATTTATCCCTACAGGCAACGACTTTAGAAGCAGTAGAAGAAGACAGTGAAATCTCTTCCGAAGCCTTATTAGGGGAAAATCCTTATGCTGAAGCCCAAAATAAGTATGAGGAAAGCCTAGAGTTAGCAAAAAGTCGTCGCCGTGATGTTCAAGCCCAACTCGAAGGCTTATCTGCTGAGGCAGCAGTTAGTAATGGGGTCAATTTAGCACAAGTTCCTGATGTTTCCCCAGAAGAACAACAGCTACAAGGAACGATTCGAGAATTAAATGGCTTTATTGGGGAGTTAGAACTCAAAATTGGCATTTTAGAGGCAAAACAGAACAACATAGAGAGGGCGTTAGCAACTTGGCAAGGGTTAGAGAAAGAATTTTCCCAAGAAACGGGATTTGCCAATATTTCTCCCACGGCGACTGCCTTAGCAGGGTTATGGAAAACGCCCCCCCAAGTTAGTGCTAATGCTGAAACCACGATTCAAAATCAGCTAGATGGTTGGTTTCGATATGAAGGGTTACATCGCTTATATGAAGTGCAAGGAAATGAAACCGCATTAGCTTCTTTAGAAACAGCCCAACAGGAGAAAGCCCAGCAAGCCTTATTTAATTTAGCAATTGTGACGGGTTTGCCGCTAATTGGGGGATTAATTGGCTTCGGGTTATTAATTTTCTTACTCACGCAATGGGCAATTAAAGGGAAAGAGTCAATTCTAGCCACCAATCAAAATACAACTTGGGAAACCCCTTGGGATTGGGAAATTACTTGGCAAGTTTTAGTAGTGGGATTTTTCTTTGTCGGTCAAATTTTACTCCCCTTGCTAATTGCCGCGTCTGGAATTAATCCTTCGATTTGGGGAATTCAGGGGAAAGCCTTGTATGTGTTAGTTACTTATATTTTGATGACAGCAGGAGGGCTAACGGTACTTTATTTTTCCATTCGCCAGTATTTTCCCCTTCCAGAGGGCTGGTTTCAGATTAAGGGCAATAATTGGCTAGTGTGGGGCATTGGCGGCTATTTAGCCGCGATTCCCCTAGTGGTAATTGTTTCAATTATTAATCAGGAAATTTGGCAAGGACAAGGGGGCAGTAATCCGCTATTATTTTTGGCAGTGCAAGCCCAAGATAAAGTAGCGTTATTAATCTTTTTTACCACAGCAGCGATCGCGGCTCCCATTTTTGAAGAGATTATATTCCGAGGGTTTTTATTGCCCTCGCTGACAAAATATGTTCCAGTGTGGGCAGCGATTGGGTTAAGCAGTTTACTCTTTTCTGTGGCGCATTTGAGTTTATCAGAAGTTTTACCCTTGCTGGTATTAGGATTAGTGTTGGGGGTCGTTTATACGCGATCGCGCAATATTCTCGCTTCAATTGTTGTCCACAGTCTCTGGAATAGTGGAACTCTCCTCAGTTTATATATTTTAGGTAGTAGTGTTAATTAATTAGATCTGGGATAAAAATCATGTGGAACGAGATTACTGACAAAATCTCCCAAGCAACGGGAAAATCCTTTGAAATTCAAGATCGTCGCCCTGTTGGTGGCGGTTGTATTAACCAAGGCTATGTCATTAGCGATGGTACAGACACTTATTTTATTAAGTTTAACAGTGCCTCTGAGTATGAAATGTTTGCCGCAGAAGCCCTTGGCTTAAAGGAAATGTATGAGACGAAAACCATTCGCATTCCACAGCCAATTTGTTGGGGAACCACCGACAGTTCTGCTTATATTGTCATGGAATGGCTAGAACTTGGACGCGGTGGCAATTCTAAGGTTTGGGAAAAAATGGGAGAGCAATTAGCCCAGATGCACCGTAAAGGGGTGGCGGAAAAATTTGGTTGGCATCGCAATAATACCATTGGCTCTACCCCACAAATTAATACTTGGACTGATAATTGGGCAGACTTTTTTGCAGAACATCGCATTGGCTATCAGGTACGTTTAGCCAAACGACGCGGTGGCAATTATCCTGATACGAATAAAGTCGTCGAGAGGGTACGAGAAATATTAGCCGATCATCATCCGCAACCGTCTTTAGTTCATGGTGACTTATGGGGAGGAAATGCCGAGGTAACGAAAGATGGAGAACCCGTTATTCTAGATCCAGCAACTTATTACGGCGATCGCGAAGTCGATATCGCTATGAGTGAACTGTTTGGGGGCTTTCCTGCTGGTTTTTATCAGGGCTATAATGCGACTTGGGAACTAGACTCGGGCTATCAACAACGGAAAGACCTGTATAATCTTTATCATATCCTAAACCACTTTAATCTCTTTGGCGGCGGATATGGTTCCCAAGCCCGTCGCATCATTGATCGACTGATGTAACTTTAAATATCCTCTGGCATTACCCATTTGGGGGGTTCTTCCCGTTTTTTCTTCACCGCTTCTTCAGCCATATCTAGCATTTGGTCAAGGGGTGTATCATTAATGAATTGGGAGGCTTGAGCGGCATATTCTTTGTGAGGGCATTTATCTCCTAAGACACAGCCATTGACGCAGGCTTCAGCACAGTTGATTTGGGTTTCCATGGAACTCCTCTCTTCGCTATCAGTGTTCTAGTCATAGCTTAACTTAGACCAATTG
>CAZTXK010000322.1:0-2837 GCA_964617275.1 uncultured Dactylococcopsis sp.
ATATGTCTGAAAATAAAGAATTTTCCGTTGGCGATAAAGTGAAACTGGTTGCTTCGCCGCCTTATATTAAAACGGCTGAACCGATGCCAATGTTACGTCCACCCAATGTTGTCAAGGTGGGAGAAGAAGGAACAATTTTAGATCGTCGCCCTGGAAATTATTGGGCGGTGCGCTTTCAAAATGGCGCGTTTTTATTAGAAAGTAGTTATCTGGAAGAAGTAACAGCAGAAGACTCTTCCTCTCATGTGGAATCTCATATTGATGATGCTTGATTTTGTTCTCGTCGCCACCAAGCCCGAACTAATTTAATCGGTTGATAAGGGTAGTCTTCTCCAAGGGTTTCTTTAATGGCTTTAAGGGAGGTATCCCCAACTGTATTAATCGTTTCCCAGATTATCTTTTGTTCATCTTTGGGAACAAATATCTCTAGATCAATGGGTTGATTCATCTCTATTAATTCGGCAATGTGATTAATAATCGTTGTGTTTCTTAAGCCTCTTTCTTTTGCAATTTCTTCAATGGTTAAGCCCTGTTGAATTAAACTTAGGGTTTTCATTTTGGTGTTAGAAGGAACTGGGGTAGGTAATTTTGTTTCTTGTAAAAATGCTTGAATATCGGAGATAAAGGCTTTTCCATATTGATGCAGTTTATGTTCGGTTACCCCAGAAAAGTTTTCTAGTTGCTCAACTGTTTTGGGTTTAAATTGTGCCATTTGTCTGAGAGTGGCATCAGGAAAAATCATATAGGGAGCAATAAATTGAGCATCAGCTAATTGCTTTCTGGTTTTTCTTAAGCGCACTAATAATTGTTGGGTTTCAATATCAAGATGCTGATAACGATTCTGTTTTTGGGAAGAAGTTTGGGGAACAGCAATATAGACAGTACGCTTTTGACGTAAAATTTCCCAACTGCGTTGATTTAATTTTAAAACGCGATAACCATCACTGGTTTCTGTCATTAATCCTTGATGCAACAAAGAACGAGCTAAATTTTTCCAAGCATCAACACTTTGATCTTTACCGATGCCATAAGTTGATAATAAATGATGTCCATTTTGTTCAATTTTTTTGCTTTTAGAACCGCGTAAAATATCAATAATATGAGTCATGCCAAAGCGTTCCCGACAACGGGCAATACAGGAGAGAAATTTCTGGGCTTCTACTGTCCAATCTTCAATGGGTTTGGGGTTAATACAGTTATCACAGTTTCCACAATTGCCAGAAAAATGTTCACCAAAATAACTCAGTTGAATGGTTCGCCGACAGTCTGTTCCTTCGGCGTAATCAATGATTTTCCGCATTTGTTGTCGCGCTAGGCGTTGTGATTGTTCGTCTTCTTTTTGGCTGATTAAATACTCGATGGTCTGGATATCTTTTCTGCCAAATAAAAGTAAACAATGGGCAGGTTCGTTATCTCTTCCGGCGCGTCCGGCTTCTTGATAATAGTTTTCTAAATTACGGGGTAAATCATAATGAACCACAAAGCGAATATCGGGCTTATCAATGCCCATTCCAAAAGCAATTGTTGCCACCATCACTTGCACATCATCTCTTAAGAAACGGTTTTGATAGTCACGGCGGTTGCCGTCACTCATTCCAGCATGATAAGGCAGGGCGGAAATGCCATCTTTTTTAAGGCGAAAGGCAATTTCTTCGACACGACGACGACTGAGACAATAGACAATTCCTGACCCATTTTGACGGGAAATAAACTTAAAGAGTTGATTATAATGTTGACGCTGTTTCGGTTGAACTTCGTAATATAAATTCGACCGATTAAAACTGGTAATTTGGATGGTTGGCTGTTTTAGGGTAAGCTGACTAATAATATCTTGACGCACGCGCTCGGTTGCCGTTGCTGTCAGGGCAATCATGGGAACTTGGGGAAATTGGGTGCGTAAAGCCTGTAATTGGCGATACTCAGGGCGAAAGTCGTGTCCCCACTCCGAGATACAATGGGCCTCGTCAACGGCAAAAAGGGAGAGTCCTTGTTTTTCTTGCACGGATTGTAGGAACTTTTTGGCAGCAGGGCTAACTAATTTTTCTGGAGCGAGGTAGAGCAGTTTAATGTTACCGTTGAGAATAGCAAGACGGCGCGATCGCGCTTCCTCTGGGGTTAAACTGCTATTCAGGAAAGTCGCGGCAATGCCATTGTTTTCTAAACTTTCCACTTGATCCTGCATCAAAGCAATTAAGGGGGATACCACAACGGCTAACCCCGGTTTAAGCAGTGCCGGCAGTTGATAACAGAGAGATTTCCCCCCACCTGTGGGCATCACCGCCAGAACATCCTGGTTATCCTCTAAAATAGCGGTGATAATTTCCTTTTGTCCGGGGCGAAATGTCTCATACCCAAAGTATTGTTTTAAGGCAGTTTCTAGCTTAGACATCATTCATGAATTATTGGCTAATTAAATCTGAACCCAGTGATTATAGTATTGCCGATTTAGAGCGCGATCGCGCTACCATTTGGGATGGCGTTCGCAATTATCAAGCCCGTAACTTTCTGCGGAAAATGCAAGTCTCAGATATTGCTTTTTTCTATCACTCTAACGTTAAACCCCCTGCCATTGTTGGGTTAGCCCGAGTTATTGAAACGCAAATTGCTGATCCCACCCAATTTGATCCTGATAGTCGCTATTTTGATCCCAAATCAACTCCCGAAACCCCGCGCTGGCAAACAGTCAAAGTAGAATTTATGGAAAAATTTAGCGAACCGATTTCTCTACCTCAACTCAAGGAAATGTTCACACCAGAAGCGTTTCCCGTAGTGAAAAAAGGGAATCGTCTTTCGGTTATGCCTGTTACGCCAGAAGTTGCCCAACATCTTCTCTCAAG
>CAZTXK010000323.1:0-2835 GCA_964617275.1 uncultured Dactylococcopsis sp.
GCTTGATCTAAATACCTAGCGAGGCGATCGCGCGCAAAACTAATATCGGCATTTAAGGCAATATTCAAATCAGTTACTGAATCGCCAATCGAAATGTTGTTCTGTGCTGGATACTGTTTCATCACCTCTACTTTTGCCACTAATTCCGTTCCTTTCTCATAATCAGAAATGGGCTGTAAATAGTGTTGGCGGGTATCAATTTCAACAGCACTAATGGAGGAAATCTGGTCAATCAAGGGAAGATTGCCAAGCATTTGAGAACTTAAAACTCGTTTCACCATATCTTTTAAGCCTCCTGAAACGACATGGAAGGGAATTTGATGTTTAATGGCGAACTTAACCAGTTCAATTAATCCTGGGCGCAAGGGAACGGTATCAACATATTCAATCATCGCCGTATAAGAATGAGACGGAATGGACTCAATAATTTTTCTCACCCCCTCTCTTAAGGTCAATTTTTGGGCATAAATATCAGGAAGATATTGGTCGCATAGGTGAGGAGCAACGGCTTTTAACATTCCCACAAAGGTATCTTCTCCTGTAATTGTCCCATCGAAGTCGCAGAAAATAGCATACTCAGGAATTTTATAATTACGCATTTCACTCTCCACCGTTATAGGAAATGGGATCGGTTAATCCTAAAGCTCGGAACGCATTTAATCTTAACTGACAAGCATCACAAACGCCACAAGCCTTTGCGCCGCCTTGATAACAAGACCAAGTTTTTTCCCAAGGGACATTTAATTGATTTCCTAACTCAATAATTTCGGTTTTCTTAAGATCAATCAGGGGAGTCATAATTTGAATGGCATTCCCTTCGCGCCCTTGTTTAGTTCCTAATTGAAAAACCTGTTGCATGGCTTGAATATAGTCGGGGCGACAGTCGGGATAGCCCGAATAATCTAAGGCATTAGCGCCCATATATACTCGTTGGGCTTCTAAGGCTTCCGCGTAGGCTAAAGCAAAGCTGAGAAAAATGGTATTACGAGCGGGAACATAAGTAATGGGGATACTTTCTGCCATTTCCGAGGGAGCGCGATCGCGCGGTACTTCCAACCCTTGATCCGTTAGGGCGGAACCTCCCCACAACCCCAAATCAAAACTAATGACCTGATGTTGCTGAACTCCTGCTGAGAGAGCGATTGTCTTTGCCGCTTGCAATTCTCGTTGATGACGTTGTTGATAGTCAAAAGAGAGGGCATAACAGTCACACCCATCCGCTTTTGCTTGATAAAGCACTGTGGAAGAATCTAAACCGCCAGAAAGTAAAACGACTGCTTTCATTGCCATTAACCGCGTCTCGTTGCCAAATCATCCCCATTTTAGCTCTTTTTTGTTATTGGTTATTGGTTATTTGTTATTTGTTGTTTGTAAGCCAATGACTAATAACATCTACCGACTCAGTTTCTCAACGAAACGGTATAATCTAAGAGTCTTTTGGAAAATCGAGGAGTGATATTAATGCTCAAAAAATTCGTTATCCCTGCCAGTTTAATTTTTTGTTCTGTGGCAATCATTCAAAATAGCGTTGCTTCTTCTGAGAAAATGGGAGCAATTAGTCTAGATACTGATCAAAGTAACCTCTTAATCGCTCAAAATTCTGAGGAAAAACCACGTATTGCTGTTATTGATTTTGACTTTAGCAGTGTTGGGAGTCGCGACTTACTCTCTCTCATTCCAGGCGGCGCTGATGGGGTTGCCGATATTCTTGTTACTGGCTTAGTTGAAAGTGGGGAATACACGGTTGTTGAACGGAGCGAGATCGAGACGATTTTAGCAGAACAAAATCTTGGAGCGTCGGGACGGGTTGATGCTTCGACTGCTGCCGAAATTGGTCGTATTCTAGGGGTTAATGCCGTTATTATCGGGTCAGTGACTCAATTTGATCTCCAGCAACAAACTGGGGGCGGCGGCGCTTTTGGTATTGGGGCTAGAAAGCAAAAAACGACTGCTGATGTCGCCATCAATGTGCGAGTTGTTGATACTAATACTGCAGAAATTCTTCATGTCGCAAAAGGAAATGGCAGTCAAAATCAATCTGATTCCCAAGTCAGTATTTTTGGGATAAGTGGCGGATCAAGCACTAGCAATGAAGGAAAACTTCTTACCCTTGCCACTGAACAAGCAGTGAAAGAAATTAGTGAGAGTATGAAACAAAAAGCAAGTGCCATTGCGGCGTTGCAGGATACCTTACCCCAAGTGGATGCGCTAGTCGCCAGTGTCTCTGGGAATACTGTGGTTTTAAATAAAGGGAGTAATGACCGTTATCGTGAAGGGATGACTGTTTCTATTGAACGAGTAACAGAAGAAGTCACTGATCCTGAAACGGGAGAAGTTATCCGTCAATTAACAACGGAAGTCGCTACCGTAGAACTCACCGATGTTGATGCCAAATCCAGTTTAGGAAAGCTCGTATCCGGGAGTTTACCAGAAGTGGGGGATGTGGCAAAACCCATTGCAAGTAATTAAATTGCAAATATCTACAACAAAATGTTGAGAACTCCTTAATACTCCCCACAGTTTTTTCTCAGAATAACTATACTAAAAATAAGGATAAAAGTATAAGGAAGTTAGTTCACCATCACGAAACTAACTTGAGTATTTTCTTGCTTTTTCTGAGAAATAATACTGATTGAATTTAGGAGTAAAACGATGAAAATGATGCAACTTATGGATAGTATCAACACTTTCTTCGCTGAAGCGATCGCGCGGATTTTCTCCCCCAATGACGATGCTTATCCCAATAGTGGCGTTCAACCCTATTCGGGGGATTCCATCGAAGGCAACGTCGAATTAAAAGGGTGAATTAAGTTTAGTTTTTTTTTAATAATTTAT
>CAZTXK010000324.1:0-2834 GCA_964617275.1 uncultured Dactylococcopsis sp.
AATTATTAAGATTTATTGCAATCCTAAAAAAAACCCTAAAAAAGGTTGAAATTTGCGCCTATCCCCTGAATTTTCCCATAACTTTGTTTTACCGTAGATGAGGAACAGCCAATTGCCCAGTGATAACGCTGCTACAAAACGTTAAAAAAGAATTGTAAACTGAAACGACCACAACGCAAACACTGTGACTACCACAAACAAAATTACAATTATCTCCCTGACAATTTTGATCGCCATCCTTAGCCTTTGGTACGGTCAAGACAATGGCTTATTGCCAGAGGCTGTCTCTCCCGAAGCCGAAGCAGTGGATGGCATTTTTGAGGTGATGATGACCATTGCGACCGGCTTATTTCTACTCGTTGAAGGAGTCTTAATCTATTCGATCATTCGCTTTCGGCGAAAACCAGGGGATGAGAGTGATGGTCCTCCTACGGAAGGGAATGTCTCTCTCGAAATTCTCTGGACAGCCATCCCTACCGTAATTGTGTTGATTCTCTCGGTTTATAGCTTTGATGTTTATAATTCTATGGGAGGATTGAACCCAGAAGCCTCTAGAGATCCTGGCCCCCAAAAAGTGGCTCAATATGATTACGATGCTAACGGCTGGGAAGGGTTACTCGCTTCCGCGTCTAACTATCTGGCGCTAGGTTTAGGCGATTCCCCCAATAATCAGGTTAAGAATGTCGCGCCTTTAAAAGTCGATGTGAATGCTATTCAATATGCGTTCTTATTTACTTATCCAGATAGTGGCATTGTTGCCGGGGAACTGCACGTTCCTGTGGGTAAGCCGGTGAAATTAAACATCAGTGCCGGGGATGTCATTCATGCGTTTTGGGTGCCTCAACTGCGTATAAAACAAGATGCGGTTCCTGGGCGAGAGACTAAGTTGAGTTTTACCCCAGAAAAAATCGGGGAATATCCCATTATTTGCGCTGAATTATGTGGTCCCTATCATGGGGCAATGAAAACCCAGTTAATTATTGAAAGTGAGGAAGATTATCAAGCATGGCTAGAAAGCCAACAAGTGGCGCAAAGTCAACCCTTAGACGAAACGATCGCGCGTAGTGATCAAAACCCTTTACTCACCCCCTATGCCGAAAAAATTGGGGTGAATGACAACACCTTAGAAGCCTTAGAAGCACAGATTCACTAAACAAAACTTATGACTACGCAAGTGACAACGCCAGAAGGCAATGTAGAAGAAAAACGAGCCTTCAAGGATTACTTTACATTTAATACTGACCATAAAGTCATTGGCATTCAGTATTTAGTCACCTCCTTTATCTTTTATCTCATTGGCGGTGGTTTAGCAGCGATGGTTCGCACGGAGTTAGCCACCCCCCAATCCGATTTTGTTGATCCAGAAACCTATAATCAGCTGTTTACTGTCCATGGAACGGTAATGATCTTTCTCTGGATTGTTCCGGCCGGTGCAGGGTTAGCTAACTATCTGATTCCCCTGATGATTGGGGCAAAAGATATGGCGTTTCCCAAATTAAATGCGGTTGCCTTTTGGATGATTCCCCCCGGCGGCTTGCTATTAATGGGAAGTTTCTTTGTGGGGGCACCGCAAGCAGGTTGGACTTCTTATCCGCCGCTGAGTTTGATGACCGGGAAAGCCGGCGAGGAACTTTGGATTCTCAGTATTTTAGTGCTGGGAACATCCTCCATTTTAGGGGCAATGAACTTTGTGGCAACGATTCTCAAAATGCGGATGCCCGATATGGGGTTGTTTGATATGCCCCTATTTTGCTGGTCAATGTTGGCAACTGGGGCGATGGTGTTAATTAGCACCCCTGTTTTGGCAGCAGCGTTAATTCTCTTATCCTTTGATTTGATTGCGGGAACCGCGTTCTTTAATCCCACCGGTGGCGGTGATCCCATTGTTTACCAGCATATGTTCTGGTTTTACTCGCACCCAGCCGTTTATATTATGATTTTGCCATTTTTTGGGGTCATTTCAGAAGTATTGCCCGTTCATGCCCGTAAGCCCATTTTTGGCTATCGCGCGATCGCGTTTTCCAGTCTTGCCATTAGCTTCCTCGGCTTAATTGTCTGGGCGCACCATATGTTCAGCAGTGGAACTCCCGGGTGGTTACGGATGTTTTTCATGGCAACTACCATGATTATTGCGGTTCCCACCGGCATTAAAGTCTTCGGCTGGTGTGCCACGATTTGGGGGGGCAAACTCCGTCTCAACAGCGCCATGTTATTCGGTATCGGCTTTGTGTCTGCGTTCCTCATTGGGGGATTAAGTGGAGTCATGCTTGCCTCGGTTCCCTTTGATATCCACGTTCACGACACTTATTTCATTGTTGCCCACCTGCATTATGTTCTCTTTGGGGGCAGTGTTTTAGGACTCTTTTCGGCAATTTATCACTGGTTCCCGAAAATGACAGGGAAACAGCTTAATGAGACTTGGGGAAAAATCCACTTTTGGTTAACCTATATTGGTTTAAATATCACCTTTCTCCCTATGCACCAATTAGGGTTACAGGGAATGAATCGCCGCATTGCCGTTTATGATGCCGAATTTCAAACCCTCAACGTGGTATGCACCATTGGATCCTATATTTTGGCAGTTTCTACCTTTCCCTTTCTCATTAATCTTGTTTGGTCTGTCTTCAAGGGGCAAGAAGCAGGGGCAAATCCTTGGAAAGCCTTAACTTTAGAATGGCAAACCACCTCACCGCCCATCATTGAAAACTTCGAGGAAGAACCCGTGTTATGGTCAGGGCCCTATGATTATGGCATTGATGTCACCGAAGATGACCAGTCGGTGGATGAGTTGCTATCAGAAGTAAAAGCCGACATGAGTTCATAATTTTGTCCTT
>CAZTXK010000325.1:0-2832 GCA_964617275.1 uncultured Dactylococcopsis sp.
AATTCTGTCACAACTTGTTCATTTAATAATATCTGTTGGGTGAGTAAATCTTCAACGGTAATTCTTAACGATCGCTGTTGATCAACTCGAAAATAAATTTTAACGCGATCGCGCCCTGGGCTTCCTGTAGGATTTAAATTGGCAATCGTTTTTGCGTCTTCATTTAAAGGAATCACATTGGTTTCTTCATCTTCTAAGGTTTTTGTGACTAACTGATTCCCATCAAAATAAACTTCGGTGCGTCCAGTATTTTCTGACCCTAATTCCCCAATAATTAATTCAATACTAGGCTGATTTTCTACAGAAGCCCCGAGGGTTAATTCTACAGGAGTAGTCATGGGATAGGGTTGTCCTGCTTTGATAATGGGATGCCAACTGTGCTTATTTTCTCGATAGTTCCAATAACGAACCCCATAGCTATGATAAAGAAAATCTTGCAGTTGTAAGCCTTGACTTAATTGTAAAGCCCCTGACGCGATCGCGCTGAAAGGACGATCCGATTTAATTTTACTCGCTTCAAAATATCGTTGTAACCAGTTTTGCACCGCAGGAATTTGTACCGTTCCTCCTACTAATAAAACTGACTGAATTTCTGAGGCTTCAATGCCATTCCGTCGCCCTTGTTGTAACACTTGAGTCATCAAATCATCCAGTTGCTCAAAAAATTGATGCTCCTGTAAAATTTCTTCTAGACGATCGCGCTTTAATTTTAACTCTAGCGTGTCTAAAGTTGTCTCATCAAAATACACCTCTTCTGCTTCTTCTTGCGAGGATAATTGGACTTTTAAGCGTTCCGCTAAACGAGTGGTTAACGCTGACTTTTCAATTCCTTGGGTTTTAACAAAATAATCCACTAACCAATCATCAATATCACTCCCCCCTAAATTCGCCCCTGCTTTCCCATAAACTCGCGCCGTTTTCACTTTCTGAGACGACTTTTCCCCTAATAGCTTGTCTCCCCATTTCAAAATAAAACCAAGTGGCTGTTTTCCTTCCTCTCCTAAATTTAATTGCACCAGCGAAAAATCAACCGTTCCCCCGCCAAAGTCAATGACGAGTAAAACCTCTTGTTGGGCGGTTCCATACCCTAACGCCGCCGCTGTGGGTTCATCTAGCAGACGAATTTGCTTTGCTTCCAGATTGCCACAAACTTGGGTTAACCAGTTGCGATAGGCTTCAAAACTATCAACGGGAACCGTTAACACAAGGGAGTCGATGTCAGTTTTTGCTTGCTGTTGTAGTTGTTGGGTTAACGTTTGTAAAAACCATTCTCCCGCCTGTTCAAAGGTGACGGTTTTGCCATCTAATTCAGGGAGAAAGCCTTGTACCGGGGCGGCGATTCCTCGTTTAAAGCCACGAAAGAAACGGGGGTCTGATTTGACATCCAAAGCGCGATCGCGCACCGCCTGTCCTACCACTACTTTACCCTGACTTGCTTGTTCTACATAGAGTAAACTCGGAACCAACGGCGGATTATTCGGTAGCTGTTGGGAAATCTCTGAGAGAGAGACCACTTCTGCTTGCTCAGTGCTTGCATTCCAGCGAGTAATAACGGTGTTGCTTGTGCCAAAATCGATCGCGTAATTTGCCCCTTCGGTCATTGTATCTGTGGTTTAAGTCTTTAAAATTTTAACGATCCTTAACCTACTATTTTACTTGAAAGGTTAAATCCCCCCTAGCCCCCCTTGGAAAGGGTGGTGTATTGTTTTGCTTTGAGAATGTCGCGATAGGCTTGGGCTAACTGTTGCGCGATCGCGCTCCAAGAATAACGAGTTTGTGCTAAGTGTAAAGCATTTTTCCCCAATTGTTGACGATATTGGGGATAGTTCAGTAAATGCGCCACTGCCTCGGTAAGACTCTCTTGTTCGCCTTCGATAATCATTCCCGCTTTAGCTGCTTCAATTTCTGGGGCAATTTGCACCTCGGGGGTAATAATGATCGGTAACTGCGCCGCCATGGCTTCAGCAACAGCAATGCCAAAATTCTCCGAATAAGAGGGTAAGGCAAATAAATCAGAGCCTTGCAAGACTAAATTTTTCTCCTCACCAGCCACAAAACCAGTAAACGTAATGTGCGGTTCTATCCCCAAATTAGTAACTTGTTCTTTTAAGCGGTTGATATACTCAGTTTCGCCTGAACCCGCCAGTAAGAGATTTAGGGAATAACCTTGTTGAATTAAGGCAGCACAGGAGGCAATTAATAAGTTCGGTCGTTTTTTGTAGTGGAGACGAGAGAGAAATAAAATAATGGGGGTATTAGCGTCGATATTGTAGCGTTGACGTAGTTTTTGCCCTGCATCAGGAATGGGTTGCGGTAAATTCACCCCTAGCGGTAAAACTAATTTTGGCGCTGTCACCCCAAAGCGTTCCACGTCTTCGGCTTCCCCTTGTGAAGTACAGTGAATGGTAGCAGCGTGATTTAAGTTTCGGCGTTCTAATAAAGTGCTGTAAACCTGTTTTCTAAGACGACTTTGCGCCAATGCCCAGGGGGTTAACTGTCCCATGGTTCGCACTGTGTAGGGGATATTGTGCCAACGGGCGAGAAACGCGGCTACCGTTGGGATATAGGAAAAGAGATAATGATGGTCGAGGATATCGTACTCAGTAATATGACGGGCTAACCATCGCGTGAGAGAAAGCGAGGGAATAAACGTTTTTAGGCGAGCCGTTCGGGGGAAAAACCACACAGGAACGCCCTGATAATCGACTTTTTGGTAAAGGGGAACATCTAATACCTCTTCCTCATCATGATTGGTGGTGAGGATTTCTGTCTCTATTTCTAATTCCCGCAGCGATCGCGCTAAATTGAGGGCAACTTCTGTGGGGCCACCCA
>CAZTXK010000326.1:0-2824 GCA_964617275.1 uncultured Dactylococcopsis sp.
CCATACCAAAGCCCATGGTGTTTTTTCTGCCTATTCCTGAGTAGAGGGCAAAGTCTGCAAGGGCATTCAATTGTTTAATAGTTGTGGGTTCAAAATCGCCAAAAAGACGATAACTAATTTGCCCAACACAGCCAATAAATTTACTGCGAGAGTCAGCAGTAATGACAGTTTGGATATCAAAATAACTGGGAAATAAGTTCTCAATGGGAAGCTGATAAAATTGAATTTCGCTATATTTATTCCAGCGTTTCCAGAGACTATTAAAAACTAATTCGGGAGTAGGAAGGGCGGTGTCTTGTTTCCCTTGACGAAAGGCAACGGGAGTGGCAAAAGTAAAATTAAAAGTCGTTTCCCTATCACTGGCGTTGTCATAAAGTTCGGAGTATAAACAGCTACTTGCCCAAGGTTGTTTGGCGTTATAAGTGCCTTGAATACTATTAATGGCTAAGTTAGTTTCTCCTAAGTGCCAAGCATTTTTGGTATTCAAATTTAACCACAGTTCAGTGAGTTGGCTAAATAAGTTGTCATCTAAGAGGGAGATACGCCACCAGCAAGGGGTTCCCTTTTTGATCCCTGTTTTATGTTCCCATTGCAGTTGATAGGAAGAGGTTTTGGGATTGTAAATTTGCAGGGGAGAGAGGGTAAAGGGTTTATCAGATTGGGAATGATGGAGATGGTTTCCTAACTCTTGATCGACTGTGCTGACAAGGGTTAAAAAGAGGGCATGGAGATGCCTTCCTGAGAGATAGTGGAGGGAAATGGAGGAAAGGGGGGTGAGATGGAGAATCAGGCTATAAGGCATAATCAATTATGTCCGTATCTTGATATTTTTCCATCATAATACGCTCTTTTCTAAAATGGCTAGCTTAATTATGGGTAAAGTGTCCGTGTAAAATAATAGTAGCGCGATCGCGCCTATTGCAACATTTAAAAAGTCAGGTTACAGCTTATCCTCCCAACCCCGTTTTGGAATCTTGTTTGCAATCCAAGAGAATCAGTAATTAATCCACAATTAACTCCCCATCCGCTTGCAACTCATTTAAGCGACGATATAAGCCTTCCCCAGAAAGCAATTCACTGTGAGTTCCGATTTCTGCAATGCGCCCTTGATCTAAGACCACAATTTGATCTGCTTCGCGGACAGTGCTTAAACGGTGAGCAATAATAATTAAAGTACGAGTTCCCAGCAGCGATCGCATTGCCATTTGAATGGATCGTTCCGACTCATAATCTAAGCTAGAGGTTGCCTCATCAAAGACCAAAACATCAGGATCGACAATTAACGCCCTCGCAATGCCTAAGCGCTGACGTTGTCCGCCAGAAAGACGAACGCCCCGTTCTCCCACTACTGTAAAATAGCCATGAGGCAATTCCGGTAAAAACTCATCCACACGCGCAATTTTACACGCTGATTCTACTTCGGAAAAACTCGCTTCGGGATTCCCATAAGTGAGATTATCCAATAATGTGCCGTTAAAAATATCCACTTCTTGATGGACAATGGCAAGCCGTCGCCGATACCTAGCAACATCCAATTCCTTCAAATCAATGCCATCAATGGTAATTTGACCTTGATTCGGTTCAAAGTAGCGGAATAATAGTTTGGCAAGGGTGCTTTTCCCTGATCCCGATCGCCCCACAAGGGCAACGGTTTGATAGGGTTCAATCTGTAAATTGATATCTTTTAAGACCAGATTTTGCGGATCATAGCCAAAGCTGACGTGATGAAATTCTAATTTCCCGGTAAATTTATAAGGATTATCTTGGGGCGATTCTAATTCTAAACTGGCGACATCTTCACTGACAGGAATCTTATTAAACTCATGGAAACGCAGCATTGAGACATAACGCCGGGCAAACACTTCGGCAAGATCACTAATGGGAGTCAGTTCCGCATACGCCATACTCGCGACAGTAAAGGTGGTGATAAAATGCCCCAGAGAGATATTTCCCTGTATCGTCGGGATTAAAGTTAAAACCAATACAGCAAATAAGCTGCCCTGAACAATCGTTCGCTGTTTTGTGCTTAGACGAACATAGCTTCTGTGAATGCGATAAAGAACAACTTGTAATTCTCGTTGCAGACGCTGCCGTTGCCGTTCCATTTCTTGGGCTTCTGTGGCAAAGGCTTTCACCGTTTTAATATTTGTAATAATCTCAGACGTGCGACTATCGGTGTTCTCCATGTACTGTTCCAGCTTGGCTTCCCGTTGGATAATTTTTTTCAGATCATGGATACTGTAAATCAGCACACTGAGGAAAGAAATGGCAAAGACGATCGCGATCCGCCAGTCAATCAGCGCGATCGCGATAAAAATCCCAAAAACCCGCACTAATTTTGGAATCAGTTGACCGACAATATCAGGATAAGTCCAAGTATGATTGGATAAACCTCGGGTGACTCGTCTGGCAATACGACCGGGGTTATTTTCATCATAAAATTCAAGGGGAAGGGAGAGAATTTTGGCAAAAATCGCTTTAGCGTTCTCTTGACGCGCCCGTAGCGGAATTGCCCAATGAAACCACTCCGATAACCAAGGTTGAAGCGGCGATCGCGCTACCGTTGCCACAAAAATCATCCCCAGTAACACCCCTAATAATAAAGTAGAGGTAACCGAAACATTGAGAAGGCTTGCCACGGCATTGGCTAAACTGGTTACCCCTGCATCAATGGGCTGATCCGCGAGAACATTGGTAATCTGCCCGATCGCGTAGGGAACCACTAAATCTAGCAGTTGAAAGAAACTCGCGGCGGCAATACTGAATAGAGACGCTTTCCAAAAAGAACGATAGTATTTAACAATGTCCCAGAAAGAAGCCATAA
>CAZTXK010000327.1:0-2807 GCA_964617275.1 uncultured Dactylococcopsis sp.
CTTTTTAATGTTATCGATTTTGATGGCATCGTACAGGTGGAACTGGAGCATTTACTGTTAGCAACACGACACGCCAGTTTAAGTTTAGTAGGATGGCGGGTCTTTGGTTCTCTGGTGCGTAATATTATGGTTCGTGCTACGGAAGGAGAGGAAAAAATGCGAGAAACATTTTGGAATTTGGGAAATTGACTTTAGCCAACTTTATGAATCAACGTGATTTTGGTTTAGCAATTAGTCTCCACAGTTTTAGGGGCAATGCGCGAAAATAAAGATGAAGGATGCTGACGAAGCAATAGGTAATGAGTAATTTTATCGAAGAAGTCTCAGTGCAAGAATTCGCGATCGCGCTAGAAAACCATGCCCCAGAAAATTTACAACTCATTGATGTGAGAGAACCCCAAGAAGTGGAAACTGCCGCGATCGCGGGTTTTAGCAATCTTCCCCTCAGCGAATACGAACAATGGTCAGATCAAATTCACCAGCAATTTGACGCGGAAAAAGAAACCTTTGTGATGTGCCATCACGGTGTTCGTTCCGCCCAAATGTGTTATTGGTTAAAACAACAGGGATTTAGTAACGTTAAAAATATTAGTGGTGGGATTGATGCCTACAGTAGCGCGATCGACCCGTCCATTCCCCGTTATTAATTCCTGAGTTTCCCATTATCACTATTCCACAACCCTTAAAACCATGCGCTTAAAAGAACGTCATCAGCATATTCTGTCAGCAACCATTCGTCATTATGTTGCCACAGCCGAACCGGTGAGTTCTAAAACTTTGGTCAACGAGTATGATCTGACAGTGAGTTCTGCCACGGTTCGTAATGCCATGGGATGCCTAGAAAAAGCAGGGCTGCTCTATCAACCCCACACTTCTGCCGGGCGCATTCCCTCTGACTGGGGATATCGCACCTATGTGGATCAAATCATGTCCCGAGATCAAAGGATGCGCCGTAAACTCGATTATCTCTTGAGTCATGCCATTAAAGAAGAAGTGGGGAGTTTAGAAGCCCTCCTTTATGGCGTAGCGCAATTATTAGCGACCTTGAGTGGTTATATTGCTTTAATTACCCTTCCCCAGCAAGATACCTCTCGTCTGCGCCATTTACAATTATTTCCTGTGGATAGTCAGCACATTATGCTGATTATTATTACCGATACCTATCAAACCCAGTCGGGATTAATCAATCCACCGCCGAGAATTGCCGAAAAACTCGCTTCTGGGGAAGGAGTGGAAGAGGAATTAGAATTACTCTCCAATTTTCTGAATCGAAAACTAGAAGGTCAACCCTTATCAGAAGTAGCCACCCTAACAGTCGAAGATTTAGAACAGGAATGGAAACAAGATCGAGAATTTTTAGCACAAATTTGCCAGAAACTGACCCAACGCTCGCAAAATCACCCTTCTTCTCAGATTTTAGTACGAGGGATTTCGGAAGTCTTACGCCAGCCTGAATTTTCCCAATTACAACAAGTGCAAACCCTCTTACATCTTCTAGAAGCGGAACAAGATCAATTATGTTCGCTCATTTTTAATTTAGTTGAACCCAGTGATAACCAGAATAAAGTGAGAGTGAGAATTGGTTCCGAAAATCCTCTTGAACCCATGCAAATTTGCAGTTTAATTTCTGCTGATTATTATCAAGGAGAATTTCTAGCAGGGAGTGTGGGCTTAATTGGCCCCACTAGAATGTTATACGAAAACGCGATCGCGCTAGTGGAGGTAGCTGCCGATACCCTTTCCGAAGCCTTAAGCCATATTAATGATTAAGCCCAAAAAAATCCCCCGCCAGTAGCGAGGGAAAAGCCGCTTAACCGATTAACGTTGCCGTAAAATGGGAGAGAGTATCAGTTACCAACGCCACCGTATTGCGAGTGAAAGGCAAGCTATCAATCACCATCCCACTGCATAACAGCATCATATAGAGGATGGAATACTTAAACAGCGATCGCGCCTTCATTTTATCCTCAGGAGCTTGTCGTAAGTGCCAAGCCTTACGAATAAAAACCAAGCCTAAAACCGTTGCAAACCCCCCATAAACCCATTCTGACTCACCAAGAGGATAAATCAGACCAAAACTTAAGGGAACCACAAAAACCGTATAAGCAAACACCTGTTCCGCCGTTTCTTTCACCCCTTTCACCACTGGCAACATGGGAACATTCACTTCCGCATAATCATCACAGATCATCATTGCCAATGCCCAGAAATGAGGAGGAGTCCAGAAAAAGACAATGGCAAATAAAAACCATGCCGTCCAACTTAACTCATTGGTAACCGCAGCCCAGCCCACTAAAGCAGGAATTGCGCCAGCCGCCCCACCAATGACAATATTCTGGGTACTATGACGCTTCAGCCAATGGGTATAAACCAGCATATAAACAAAAATGCCAGACAGGGCAAGTAAGGCACTTAAAACATTAACAAACCAAGCCATCAAGCCAAAAGACAGTCCCGCTAAAACCATAGCAAACAGTAAAGCGTGCTGCGGTTGCACTCTTCCCGAAGGAATGGGGCGTTTCCGCGTTCGTTGCATCTCATAATCAATATCTTTATCGTAGATGCAGTTCAAAGTTTGCGCTGAAGCCGCCGCTAGCGTTCCGCCCACTAACGTCACCAAAAAATTAAGCGGATCCACTTTGCCATCTCCGGCAAGCCACATTCCCGCCGCGGTGGTAATTAACAATAACGGAATAATGCGTGGTTTCGTGAGTTGATAATAACTTTGAATAACTTGTAAAAACGTTTCATTGCGATGAGAAAGACTAGTCCCAGTCATGGGTAATTAATTCCTTGAAAATTGAACA
>CAZTXK010000328.1:0-2788 GCA_964617275.1 uncultured Dactylococcopsis sp.
ATTAAACTGGATGCAACCAAGGCGAAAACAGGAACATAATTAACGGTTTCCCACTGCGGAAGCAATTGCCAATTTGCCATGAAAAGGGGCAAATGTAAGGTAAATCCAGCGCCAACAGTAGTAGGTAAAACCATTAACCACAATTGTTCTACTGAGCGCACGGTCATTTGCTTGATTTCCCCAGCAAACACCAAACAGAATAACCGCAGCAAACTAAAAGCCATTAATCCATTGACGGTTAAAACTACCCCTGCTAGCCAAGGTTCCGTTGTCCACAAGGTATCGGTGAGAGCAAGCAACGACCAGAAACCGCCTAATGGGGGAATCGCAATCAACCCAGCAACGCCGACTAGGTAGGATAAGCCTGTTATGGGACGGCGTGACCACAACCCACCATAAAAAGTGACATCTTGGGTAATGTTACTCAGAACAATATTTCCGATCGCCATCACTAATAACGCCATGGCTAGAGAGTAGGTGAGAAGCAACGTTAACGCGATTTGGGTTTCTCCTACCCCGACAGCAATAAACACTAAACCGAGATAGGCACTCACGCCATAAGATAAAATCCGTTTAATATCGGTTTGCGCGATCGCGATTAAACTGGCGCCAAGGGCTGTAATTGCCCCAATGGCAATGGTTGTGGTGATACCAATGGGAGAAATGGCAATAATCGGCTGCACAAGAATCAACACCCATGCCCCGGTACAGACAACCACTGCATTCCGCAGAATCGTTGCTGGCAGCGGCCCTTCCATGGCTTCGTCTAGCCATAAATGTAGGGGAAATTGAGCGCATTTTCCCACCGGACCGGCAATTAGGGTTAAACTCAGCAGTGTGGCTGTAGTAGGGCTTAAATTGGTGGTTTCCGCCCAAGTAGTAAGTTCTTGATAATTCCATGTTCCTGCAAGGGGATAGAGGGCAACCACTCCCATTAAGAGGAATAAGTCTCCCACCCGCTTAGTGAGAAAGGCATCTCTTGCCCCAGTCACAACAAGAGATTGGTTAAACCAGTAGCCAACAATGAGATATGTTCCCAATGTCAAAATCTCTAGCATCACATAACTAAAGAAGAGAGAATTAGTCAGAATCAGAGTGCAAATTCCCGCTTCAAAGAAGGCGAGTAGGGAATAAAACCGCGCCCATCCCCAGTCATTTTCTAAGTAGGCGATCGCGTAAATTTGGGCAAGCAGGTTTAATCCTGTCACTACTATGAGGGCGACAACTTTGGTCAAAGACACCGACCATTCAAAGTCAATGTGCAAGCTAGCAGCATCGAGCCAACTTACGCTAAAGTATTGAGGCGACTGGTCTTGAATGGTAGAAAACGCCAAAATACTGTGTAAGAGAGCCAAAAATGTCATCAAGGCATTGAGGTAACCGGCAGGTCGCGGTCCGGTTCGACGGGAAACCCCAGGCGACCAAAAAAGACTCAATCCCATCCCTAATAAGGGATAACAGGGAATTAGCCAAATCGTATCGAGAACATTGTTCATAATTTCCCACTGTCATCCAACTTCATCCAAGAATAATGTTAAGGAAAATTAACGATAATGTAAAATTAATGTTTAATATCTAAACCATAATTAATTATCTATTAAATAATCGAGATCAAAGCGATCGCGCTGCTCATTTTTAAAAACCATAGTAAGTGGGATGACATATAATGTAAAATTAATTTTAGATATGTAAACGATAGTTATAACTCTATAATGAAAAACGCAACTCTCCACCAACTGCGTGTCTTTGTGGTAGCGGCGAAACATCTCAGTTTTACCAAAGCAGCCGAGGAGTTATTTTTAACCCAGCCCACGGTTTCCATGCAGATGAAACAATTGACCAAAGCAGTGGGGCTTCCTCTATTTGAACAAATTGGAAAACGGTTGTATTTGACGCAAGCAGGGCAAATTTTATATGAGAGTTGTCAGCGCATTTTTAGTGAATTAGGGGAATTTGAAAGCGCGATCGCGGATATGAAAGGCTTAAAACAGGGACAGTTACATTTAAGTGCTGTCTCTACCACCAAATACTTCTTACCGCGCATTATTGGGCCCTTTTGCCAAAAATATCCGGGTGTAGAACTCTCCATGCGGTTTACTAATCACGAACGGATTTTACAATATCTCAACGAAAATCAAGACGATGTTTATATCCTGAGTCAACTCCCCTCAACAATTGATGTCACTGCCCATCGCATTTTAGAAAATCCTTTGATTGCCATTGCCCCAGCTGATCACCCCTTAGCCAAAGAAAAAAATATTCCCTTCCAACGCTTAGCCCAAGAACCCTTTATTATGCGGGAACCCGGATCAGGAACGCGGCAGGCGTTAGAGGAATTATTCCATAAACATGAATCGGAATTAAAAGTGCGAATGGAATTAGGGAGCAACGAAGCGATTAAGCAAGCGATTTTAGGGGGATTAGGCGTTTCTGTGTTATCTCAACATACCTTAACTCTGGAAAAAGATACAGGATTATTTGCCATTCTCGATGTGGAAGACTTACCCATTCATCGCAACTGGTATGCGATTTATCCTGTGGGAAAACAACCCTCTGTCGTCGCCCGTACTTTCCTTGAATACCTAGAAGCGGATCACAAATTGACAATGAGTAATGGACAATTAAAAATGGATAATTAACAGTTTATTTTGTCCTTTGTTAACCAGTGGCCAGCTTGCCCTGAGTCTGTCAAAGGATGACCAATGACTAATGACTGATGACTAATGACTAATGACCAATGACTAAAGATATTAAAACTGCCCTCGCCGAAAGTTTAGAACCTGCCAAT
>CAZTXK010000329.1:0-2787 GCA_964617275.1 uncultured Dactylococcopsis sp.
GACGCTTTCCAAAAAGAACGATAGTATTTAACAATGTCCCAGAAAGAAGCCATAAGAGTGGGTCATGCGATAATTAAAGTCTTCTCCTAGCCTAGTGTAATTATTGTTAATTTAGGGAGAGGGTTAGAGCAAAGGGAATAAAAATAATGTCATCATTTGTTGGTTTACATATTCATAGTGATTACAGTTTATTAGATGGGGCTTCGCAGTTGCCTCCTTTAATTGATCGCGCTATAGAATTAGGCATGGACGCGATCGCGCTTACCGATCATGGCGTGATGTATGGGGCAATTGAACTGATTAAACTCTGTCGATCCAAAAATATTAAACCCATCATCGGCAATGAAATGTATGTGATTAATACCGATGATCTTGAAGCCCCAGGTAAGTACAAAAAATATCACCAAGTTGTCTTAGCAAAAAACACCCAAGGCTATCAAAATTTAGTCAAACTAACGACGCTTTCTCACCTCAAAGGAGTTCATGGCAAAGGCATTTTTGCCCGCCCTTGTATCAATAAAAAGTATCTCGAACAGTACAAAGAAGGATTAATTGTTACCAGTGGCTGTTTAGGGGGAGAAATTCCCCAAGCCATCTTAAGAGGAGAGCGAAAAGAAGCGCGGAAAATTGCTAAATGGTACAAAAAAGTTTTTGGCGATGACTATTATTTAGAAATTCAAGATCACGGATCGCCAGAAGATAGAGTCGTTAACACTGAAATTGTCAAAATTAGTCAAGAATTAGACATTAAAGTTGTCGCCACCAATGACTCCCATTTTATTTCCTGTAATGATGTGGAAGCCCACGACGCATTAATTTGTATTCAAACCAATAAGTTAATTACTGAAGATAAACGCCTCCGTTATAGTGGCACGGAATATCTTAAATCTGCCGAAGAAATGGCGCAATTATTTCGCGATCACTTGCCTGAGGAAGTTATCCAAAGCGCCATTAGTAATACCGTCGAAGTTGCCGACAAAATAAAACCTTACAACATTTTAGGCGAACCTCGGATTCCCAATTATCCTGTTCCCAGTGGACACACTGCCGATAGTTATTTAGAAGAATTAACTTGGAATGGGTTACTCGAACGCTTAGACTGTCGCAGTCGTTCTGAAATAAGCCAAACTTATAAAACCCGTTTAGAACGAGAACTCACCATCATGCAAGAACGGGGATTTTCCACCTACTTTTTAGTCGTCTGGGACTATATTAAATATGCTAGAGATAATAACATTCCCGTCGGACCGGGGCGCGGTTCTTCTGCCGGTTCTTTAGTTGCCTATGCCCTCAAAATTACCAACATTGATCCCGTCCATCACGGCTTATTATTTGAGCGTTTCTTAAACCCTGAACGAAAATCAATGCCAGATATTGATACCGACTTTTGTATTGAAAGAAGAGACGAAGTTATTGATTATGTAACCGAACGCTACGGAGAAGATAAAGTCGCCCAAATTATTACCTTTAACCGCATGACCTCGAAAGCTGTCTTAAAAGATGTAGCGCGAGTTTTAGATATTCCCTATTCCGAATCTGATCGTCTTGCCAAACTTATTCCTGTGGCGCGAGGAAAGCCCACAGAGTTGAAAAAAATGATTTCGGACGAAACTCCCGAACCCGAATTCAAAAAACTCTATGAGAGTGATGAAAAAGTCCATCGCTGGGTGGACATGGCAATTCGCATCGAAGGAATGAATAAAACTTTTGGCGTTCACGCAGCAGGAGTCGTGATTTCTAAAGATCCCCTAGATGAAATTGTCCCCTTACAAAAGAATAATGATGGGGCAGTGATTACCCAATATTATATGGAAGATTTAGAAGCCCTTGGGTTATTAAAAATGGACTTTCTTGGGCTAAAAAATCTCACTACTATTCAAAGAACTGCCAATTTAATTAAGCAAAACAAAGGAAAAGATTTAAATTTAGATAAACTTCCCCTTGAGGAAATTCACTCCAGAAAAATTTTAGCCAAAGGAGAAATCAAAAATACGAAGCCCCAAGATATTACAGAAACCTATGATTTAATCTCTAAAGGATGGTTAGAGGGAATTTTCCAGTTGGAATCATCAGGAATGTTAAAAGTTGTTCAAGACTTAAAACCTTCTAGCATTGAAGATATTTCTTCCATTTTATCCCTCTATCGCCCTGGTCCTTTGGATGCAGGGTTAATTCCCATTTTTATTAATCGTAAACATGGCAATGAAGAAATTACTTATGATCACCCCATTTTAGAACCCATTTTAGACGAAACGTATGGGGTCATGGTCTATCAAGAACAGATCATGAAAATTGCCCAAGATATGGCAGGCTATTCCTTAGGGCAAGCGGATTTATTACGTCGTGCCATGGGGAAAAAGAAAGTTGCCGAAATGCAGAAACATCGGGAAATGTTTATTGATGGGGCAATGAAAAACGGAGTGGCGAAAGAAACGGCCGAACATTTATTTGAGCAAATGATTAAGTTTGCCGAATATTGTCTCAGTTATGATACCGAAATTTTAACTGAAGAATATGGCCCCCTACCCATTGGCAAGATTGTCGAAGAACAAATTTCCTGTCGTATTTATAGTGTGGATAAAAATGGCTTTATTTACACCCAACCGATCGCGCAGTGGCATTTTCGGGGAAAACAGGAAATCATCGAATATACCCTAGAAGATGGGAGAAAAATTCGCGCCACCCCCGATCATAAAATGATGATAGAAAATGGAGAAATGCGACCCATTGAAGAGATTTTCCAGCAAGGATTAGACCTCAAAACCACTGCTTTAACAGGGGAATTAA
>CAZTXK010000330.1:0-2755 GCA_964617275.1 uncultured Dactylococcopsis sp.
ATGACAATTCAGACTCTCTTCCAACAATTCAAACGCACCTTCCTAGCCATGCTATTAATCGGTTTTGCTTGCTTACAAACATTTACCAGTAATCCCGCCCAAGCCGAGGAAGTTAAATCCTATATTGATGCCGAAGGAAAAGACTTAACAGCGTTTGTGGAATGTTTACCCGACGAGTATGGTAAGGGAGACTTACAAACTGCCCTTGCTAAGTTTGGCAATGACTTCTTAGAACGAGTCTTCCGTGTCAAAGAAAATACTGAGGATTATCAAGTGAGTGAAGCAGAAGAAAAACTGCAACAATGCCTCAAAAGTAAGGGAATTCGACCTAAATCCTAAACTTTTTCTGTAGCAGTTGTTTTTTCGCGATCAAGTTGAAAAATCACCACTGCCAAGGGGGGTAAACATAAATCAAGGGAATAAGGCTGTTCATGAAACCGCCATTGTTGTGTCCATTTCCCCCCTAAATTTCCCATATTGCTTCCCCCATATTCGCGACTATCAGAGTTGAAAATTTCCCGATAAAAGCCGGTTTCGGGAACTCCCACCCGATAATGGCTATGAGGTTGGGGGGTAAAATTGCAGACAATTATTAAAAAGTCCGAGAAATTTTCAGCGCGACGAATAAAGGAAACCACACTATGGCGATGATCATTACAATCAATCCAGCTAAACCCTTCCTCGGTAAAATCTTGTTCATATAATGCCGGTTCTCGACAATAGAGGTGATTTAAGTTGCCAACATACTGTTTGAGACGGTAGTGAAAGGGATACTCTAATAATTCCCAGTCTAGTGGGGTTTGTTCACTCCACTCTCGCCATTGCCCAAATTCCATGGAGGAAAATAGGGTTTTCTTTCCGGGGTGGGTAAACATAAAGGCAAATAACGCCCTCATATTGGCAAACTTTTGCCACTCATCCCCGGGCATTTTCCCCAACAAATGGCTTTTTCCGTGAACTACTTCATCATGGGATAACGCCAACATATAATTCTCACTGTGGTGATACCACATACTGAAAGTGAGGTTATTTTGATGGAACTGGCGGAACCAAGGATCCATGCTGAAATAATCCAACATATCGTGCATCCAGCCCATATTCCATTTCAGATTAAAGCCTAAGCCGCCGGTATAGGTGGGCCAAGATACCATCGGCCAAGACGTGGATTCTTCAGCGATCGCGATCGCGCCTGGAAAATAACTAAAGAGTAAATAATTAGCTTGACGCAGGAAAGAAACCGCCTCTAGATGTTCTCTACCGCCATATTCATTCGGTAACCACTCTCCCTCTTCTCGTTGATAATCCAAATACAGCATTGAGGCAACAGCATCGACTCGAATGCCATCCACATGGTATTTATCCAGCCAAAAGAGGGCATTAGCAACTAAAAAATTGCGAACCTCATTACAGGCATAATTAAAGACATAGGTTCCCCATTCCTTGTGTTCCCCCCGGCGAGGATCCGGATGTTCATAAAGCGGGGTCCCGTCAAATAAGCCTAAACCATGGCTGTCTTTAGCAAAGTGTCCCGGAACCCAATCTAAAATTACCCCAATGCCATTTTGATGACATTGATCCACAAAATACATAAAATCTTGGGGGCTACCATAACGGGAGGTACAGGCATAATAGCCGGTCACTTGGTATCCCCAAGAACCATCAAAGGGATGTTCGGCAAGAGGGAGAATTTCAATATGAGTGTAACCGAGTTCTTTCACGTAGGGAATCAGTGTCTCGGCAAGTTCATAATAAGTTAAAAATCTCGCCTCGGTATTCTCAGCGGACATTTTGACCGGGGAGAGAGTTCCCTGGAGACTTTCTGGCGGTTGGTTAACTGAACCTTGCAGCCAAGAACCGAGATGCACTTCATAAACGGAAATGGGCTGTTTGAGAGGATCGCGATCGCGCCTTTTTTCTAACCACTCCTGATCTTGCCAAGTATAAGTCTCTAAATCAGTAATAATGGAGGCAGTATTAGGGCGCACTTGTTGCTGAAACCCATAGGGATCGGATTTTTTATAAATCTCTCCATTTTGCCCTTCAATTAAATATTGATAGAGTTCTCCAGTACCAATATCAGGAATAAATATTTCCCAGATGCCATTTTCCCGTAACTGCATCTGATGTTTGTTTTCATCCCACTGATTAAAGCTGCCAATAACAGCGATCCTTTTAGCATTGGGAGCCCAAGTTGCAAAATAAACCCCTGTAACCCCTTGTTGGGTTGTCGGATGCGCCCCTAGTTTTTCGTAGATGCGATGATGGTTTCCTTCTGAAAATAAATAAATATCGTATTCTGTGAGATGAGGGGAGTCATAAGGATCATTAATCAGGCGTTCTTTTTCCCCTTCTTTAACGCGCAACTGATAGTTAATGGGTTGTTCTGTTTCTAGGATGCACTCAAAAAACTGTGGATCATGGGCAGCGTGCATGGGATATTCTTCTCTGGCTTCTGGTAAGCGTACCCAAACCGCCTCAGCTTCGGGAAGATAAGCCCGAATCACCCACTTTGGGTTGTCTCCTTCTTCTGTAACAGGATGCACTCCCAGAATGGCTGCGGGATTGGGATGTTCATTAGTAATAATTTGCTTGACTTGTTCTGGGGTTAAAGTTGGAGACATTAATCAGATTTAATATTGGTTATTGGTTATTGGTTATTGGTTATTGGTTATTGGTTATTGGTTATTGGTTATTCGTTACAAGCGTGAAAACTGCTATAGTACCACTAACACAGTAAGCTCTTTAGAAGGGATTG
>CAZTXK010000331.1:0-1158 GCA_964617275.1 uncultured Dactylococcopsis sp.
ATAGAGATTTTATGTTGAGATAGGTCATTTATACATAGAAAGGTTGACAAAGTTGTACTATTAGGAAAAATGATTTTTGACAATTTGCCCAAAATCTGCTAGGAGTCGCCCCTGATTGCGTAAGACTCCGAGTAAATTCAAGCGATTCTGTTGCACTGCTTGATCTTCAGCCATTACTAAAACACTATCTTCACCGTCAAAAAAGGCACTAACTGCGGGTGAAATTTGGACTAAGCCCTCAACTAGCTGCTGATAATTTCCTTTTTCTTGGCTTGCCTGTATTTTGGGCAGTAACTCGATTAACTTCTCATACAAGGTTTGTTCTGAGGCTTGTTCAAATAAGTTGGGATCAATAACTTCTCTGGGATCAATAACAGTCGTATCAAGATTTCCTTTGGCAGCGAGGCGAGTCGAACGATTCACCGTTTCATAAATGGAGTCTAGAACCTGATTTTCCCGAATCTGTTGTAAAAAGTTGGCTCGTACTTCCACATCTAAAACCGCTGTTAACGCCCGTTGTCGATATTCTTCGTCATTGTCTCCTAACACGGCATTAATCAAATCATAATCAATATTTTTCTCTCCTAAAAGAGTACGTATCCGTTGTAAGAAGAACTCTTGCAGTTGGGAAAGCAAGTTGGCAGTCTGTTCGCTTTCTCCAAAAGTGGCGACAAAGTCATCGACTCCTTGGCTTAACAGTTGTTGTAAATTAAGCGGAAGCTGATGCCCCCAAATAATGCTAATAATCCCATTGGCAGCGCGACGGAGGGCAAACGGATCAGACGAACCAGTGGGAAGCATTCCTAAGCCAAAAATGCTCACTAATGTATCAGCGCGATCGCTGATCGCCGCCACTTGGGCAATAATATGTTCAGGGAGATCATCAGCTGCGCCTTTCGGGAGATAATGTTGGGAAATTGCCGTTGCCACGACTTCGGCTTCACCACTGGCACGGGCATATTTTTCTCCCATAATCCCTTGCAGTTCGGGAAATTCTCCTACCATTTGCGTCACTAAATCGGCTTTACACAGTTGGGCAGCGCGTTGAATTTCCTTGCTTTCCCTGTCGGAAATGCCTAATTGTTGACAAACCCAGTGAGCATATTTTTGAATCCGTTTAACTTTTTCGCCAATTGAGCCTAATTTCTCTTGAAAGGT
>CAZTXK010000331.1:1258-2736 GCA_964617275.1 uncultured Dactylococcopsis sp.
TCAATAACGGCATAACCGCCCTTGGTTTTGGCTTCGACTTGCACTTGTTGCGCGATCGCGCTTTTTCTTTCTTCAGGATCAACGGTGATTTGCGCTTGTCTTAGTGCCTCCACATAGGCTTCAGGCTGGGAAATCTCAATTTGTCGCGGTGATAAAACCCGATGCCCCCAAGCATAGCGATCGGCGGTAATGGTTTCTGATCCATTTTCTAAGGTTACGGGTAACACTTCCTGATCCAAAAGGGTAACTAACCAACGAATGGGGCGGGGAAATCTTAAATTGCCATCTCCCCAGCGCATAAACCGTTTCCCCTCTAGTCCCAAAATCCATTCTGGGGTCAATTCCTGCAAAATCTCGGCAGTGGAACGACCGCTTAGGGTTTTTTTGAGGAAAACAAAATCCCCTTTCTCTGTGGGGCGAATTTCGAGGTCTTCTACCTTGACTCCCTGTTTTTTAGCAAAGCCTTCCGCCGCTTTGGTGGGTTCCCCATCTTGGAACGCCGTTTGCGCCGGTGGCCCCTTGATTTCCTCTTCTCGATCCGCTTGTTGGGGCGGTAATCCTGTGATGACAACCGCTAAACGGCGCGGTGTTCCGTAAACCTGAACCGTTTCCGAGGTTAAAAATTGTTCTTGTAACGTTTTTGGAATCCGAGTTTGCCACTGCGCGATCGCGCTTTCTACAAAATCTGCCGGGAGTTCTTCTGTCCCAACTTCTAACAGGTAACTGACCATAGGAGAACCATCTAAACCTTGATATTACAATAGCAAATGCAGTGGCAAGTATAAAGGATTATTGGCTTTTTTGAATGCCTTATTTGATCTCTGTAACTTGATACTGTTGCACCCTAGCAGGATGAGGGGGAGAGCCTGATTCTGCTGCCGTTTCCAGCGAGCCGGTGCTTTCAATTTTGACTTGATAGCTTCCCTGATCTGTGCCATGGGCGTAACGAATCTGAACTGTTGCCCATTTTTGATCCGTCTCATCAGCTTCAATAACTTCCCCAGCTTTAAGATAATGAAACCACTCCCAACCATGGTTTAACCAAATTTCTTGTTCGGCAATTTGCGACCATTGATCTAACCCTGTCCAACCGCGATAATAAGACTTCACCTCATTAATATCTCCCTGTTGATCAAGGATTAAAGGCAGCGCCTCTGGGGTTAATCGTCCCCAATAGCGACCATCAGGAAGGGTAATGGCTGTGGGGGCAAAGCGATGTCCGCCGAAATGACTGCACCGCCACACCCGAAATCGCTCATCCGCCTGTTCTCGCCACTTTTTGTAGAGCGGATAACCATAACGGGAACAGGCTACGTCAACATTCCCGTGGGTGCAAACGAGAATATCAGATTGGTGAGCATTGGCTTGCCTATAGTCGCTAAAATTGGGGAGTCTGTCGGGTTCGAGAAGTAGGGCGGAAGCTAAATTGCCTAATTCGGTTTCGGGGATCAGATATTCATCTCGCTGGTAGTGAGAAA
>CAZTXK010000332.1:0-2732 GCA_964617275.1 uncultured Dactylococcopsis sp.
AATTAATTGGAACGACTATAACTCTCTAAATGTCACTAACGATAGATAAAATTTGTTAAATTATGAGGTACGGATATCAAGAAATTTAAACCTGATATCTTGAGAGTAGCCAAAAGTTACCGCTTTTGGAAAATAGTCGTTTACAATCGTTAAGGTTGTGTCGTCATTTTAAGCACGACATCTCCAAAGCGGTCACCACCAAAAGCGACTGTGCAATCAGTGTAAGTTTAAGTCTGGGAGAGAGAAACACTAAATATGGCAATTTCAGAACAACCGCAAGAAGCCCCCGATATGGGGAGACGACAATTTATGAACCTGCTCACCTTCGGGACAATCACTGGAGTAGCGTTAGGCGCTCTCTATCCCGTAGTGCGCTACTTTATTCCTCCTAGTGTAACTGGCGGATCAGCAGGAACTACCGCTAAAGATGAATTAGGAAAGGATATTACTGTTAGTGAATTTTTAGAAGAACATAAACCCGGCGATCGCGCTTTAGCCCAAGGCTTAAAAGGAGATCCCACCTATGTCATCGTCACTGAAGAGGAAGAAATTGCCAGCTATGGCTTAAATGCCGTTTGTACCCACCTCGGGTGTGTTGTTCCTTGGAATGAAAGCGAAGGGAAATTTATTTGTCCCTGTCATGGCTCTCAATATGATTCGACTGGTAAAGTCGTTCGGGGCCCGGCTCCCCTTTCCTTAGCATTAGTCAACACTAAGGTTAATCAGGACGGAAAAATCTTATTTACCCAATGGAAAGAAACCGACTTCCGTACCAACAAAGAGCCTTGGTGGACCTAAAAATCTTGATTAGAGAAAGAAAAGCTAATCTCTAATCTTAAAAGATGACCCCACTTTCCATTGACGATTTTCTTTTAATCAATTTGCAAGTCGAGCTTTAAAAAAAATAGAAATGAATAACTCTTTTTGGCAAGCGTTTACTTACAGAATTAAGCGCATCGTAACCCAGTTGCTTTGTATTACCATTGCAACCTTCACCGTCTTTTTTGCCAGTGATGCTGTAATGCCCCAAAGCGCCGCCGCTTATCCGTTTTGGGCGCAAGAAACTGCCCCAGAAAATCCCCGAGAAGCAACGGGGCGGATTGTCTGCGCCAACTGTCACCTTGCAGAAAAAGAAGCCGAACTCGAACTTCCGCTTTCTGTCACCCCTGATAGTGTCTTTGAAGCAGTAGCTCATATTCCCTATGACACTGACAAACAACAAGTTTTAGGGGATGGTTCTAAAGGTGACCTCAACGTTGGGGCGGTTCTAATGCTTCCTGAAGGGTTTAAAATTGCTCCTCCTGAGCGCATGACCGAAGAAATGCAGGAAAAAGTAGGAGATGTCTTTTTCCAACCCTATCGTGAAGATTTAGAAAATGTTGTTTTAGTGGGTCCTTTACCGGGAGAGGAAAATCAAGAAATTACCTTCCCAGTTTTATCCCCAGACCCCAATGCGGATCGTGATCTTTACTTCGGAAAATATCCCGTTTATTTAGGGGCGAACCGTGGACGAGGACAAGTTTATCCTGCCGGGAATAAAAGCAATAATACGGTTTATAGTGCCAGCAAAGCTGGAACGATTGCTTCCATTGTCGATAATGGTTTTGGTCATGATGTCACCATTGAAACCAGCGACGGTGAAAGCGTTGTTGATAGTATTCCTCCCGGCCCAGAGTTAATAATTTCTGAAGGCGATGACGTTGGAAAAGGCGATGCTTTAACCAATGACCCCAATGTTGGCGGCTTTGGACAAGAAGAGAGTGAAATTGTGTTACAAAGCCCTGCTCGCATTAAAGGATTAATTGCCTTTTTGGGAGTAATTATGGTAGCGCAAGTGCTTCTGGTTTTGAAGAAGAAACAGGTGGAAAAAGTCCAAGCTGTGGAAATGAATTTCTAACTGTTTCCTAAATTAATGTATTTTTATGACCCCCTGAAGGGGGTTTTTTTCTGTATATAGCAATGTAATGCTTAATGTTAATTGAATTAGAGGCGATTGATTTAGCGTTAACAGTGATCTTAATGGTTATTGCCATTAGTCTATCCCGTTGGCAAAAATTGGGGCTAGAGGGATCATTATTGATCAGTGCTGGTCGCTCAATTTTGCAGTTAGCAGTGGTGGGATATCTCCTAGAGTTAGTTTTTACCTTGGAAACGCCTTGGGGGGTGTTGAGTGTAATTTTGCTGATGCTGGCAATGGCAACTCTTGTTACGCGGAGTCGGGTGTCAAAACAACTGTCTCGGTTATTTTGGATTGCTGGCGGTAGTTTGTTATTAACCACAGGATTAACCTTGGCTTATGTCATTTTATTAATAATTCAGCCTCCCACTTGGTATGATCCCCAATATATGATTCCCCTAGTAGGAATTATTTTGGGTAATGCGGTGAATGGGGCGACCATTGCTGGAGAACGCTTAGTCAGTAGTCTTGAAAACAATCGTGGCGAAATTGAAACCCATTTGTCTTTGGGGGCTACCCCTGAAGGCGCGATCGCGCTTTATCGTCGTCAAGCGATTCGGGCTGGCATTTTACCCAATTTAAATCAAATGGCATTAGTGGGAATTGTCACCCTACCCGGGATTCTCACCGGTCAACTGTTAGGGGGAGTCAATCCTTTAGATGCCGTTTCCTATCAGATTTTAATTTTATTTACGCTTGCTTTAGCCAATTTATTAGCAACGTCTTTAATGACAGCAGGAATTTACCGTCAATTTTTTACCCCACAAGCGCAGTT
>CAZTXK010000333.1:0-2724 GCA_964617275.1 uncultured Dactylococcopsis sp.
GTTCTTCCTCCCGGTCAATTTGGTTTACCGCTAATTGGTGAAACCTTAGCTTTTTTACGGGATAAAGACTTTGCGAAAAAGCGATATGAAAAGTATGGTTCCATCTTTAAAACCTCTCTTTTTGGTCAACCAACCATTGTTTTGAAAGGGGAAGAAGCCAATCGGTTTGTTATCACTAATGAAGACCGTTACTTTGTTTCTGCTTGGCCCAAAAGTACCCGCACGCTTTTAGGTTCTCTTTCTTTAACTATTCAAACTGGACATGAACATTTGCAACGGCGGAAGCTACTTGCTAAAGCCTTTCGTCCTCGTGCTTTAAGCAGTTATATCGAAACAATAGAAGCCATTACACAACAGTATTTAAAACATTGGGAAAAACAACAAAAATTAACGTGGTATCCTGAACTTCGCAATTATACCTTTGATATTGCCTGTCAATTATTTGTAGGGTTGGAAAATGGCTCACAGACGGAACTCCGTTATTTATTTGAAACGTGGGTACAAGGATTATTTACGATTCCCTTATCCCTTCCTTGGACAAAATTTGGTCGTGCTTTAGAGAGTCGGAAACAACTTCTTGCCGAATTAGAAAAAATCATTCAGAAACGACAAAAAAGTAATGATCTAGGGAATGATGCTTTAGGCGTTTTAATGCAGGCGGAAGATGACGAAGGTAATAAACTCAGTGTTGAGGAATTGAAAGATCAGCTTTTAAATTTACTCTTTGCTGGGCATGAAACTTTGACTTCCAGTTTAACGTCGTTTTGCTTATTAATGACGCAGCATCCTGATATTTTCCAGAAGGCAAAAGCAGAACAAGAAGAAGTATTAGGAAATGAACAAATTACCTTCGATAATCTGCAACAATTAACTTACTTAGATCAAGTATTAAAAGAAGTTTTACGGTTAGTTCCGCCTGTTGGGGGTGCTTTTCGAGAAGTCATCGCAGATTGTGAATTTAAGGGCTATAAAATTCCGAAAGGTTGGAAAGTTCTCTATCAAATCAATCAAACCCATCAACAAGAAACGGTTTATCCTGAACCTGCTACTTATCGCCCAGAACGATTTAATCCTGAATTAGAAAATAATCCTGCAAAAACTTATAATTATGTGCCATTTGGCGGCGGAATGCGCGAATGTATTGGGAAAGAATTTGCCCGTTTAGAAATGAAAATCTTGGCAGTGAATTTACTGCGAAACTATCATTGGGAATTATTACCGAATCAGGATACGGATTTAACGATGATTCCTGTTCCTCGTCCCAAAGATGGATTAAAAGTTAAATTTGAACCTTGTTAAGATTAGTAAAGACCTTCATTGCAGCAAGCCCAACCTAATTATGACTGCCACAACCACGAATCCCTTCCTAACGGGTAACTTTGCCCCCATTCGTCAAGAAATCGAACAAGATGATCTCACGGTGATTGGCGAATTACCGCCCGATTTATCCGGAATGTTTGTCCGCAATGGCCCCAATCCTCAATTTCCACCGATTGGGAATTATCATTGGTTTGATGGGGATGGAATGTTACATGGGGTGCAAATCCAAGACGGGAAAGCCCGTTATTGCAACCGCTACATCCGCACTCAGGGCTTTCTGCGTGAACGAGAAGCGAATCAAGCGATTTGGACAGGATTACTGGAACCGCCACAGAGTGATGTTCCTGACGAGTCTTTTAAGAATACAGCAAATACGGCGTTAGTGTGGCACGCCAAACGGTTTTTAGCCCTTTGGGAGGGAGGAAAACCGCATCAGGTGGCACTTCCGAATTTGGAGACAGTGGGGGCTTGTACGTTTAATAATCAGCTACAGTCGGCGTTTACGGCTCATCCTAAGGTTGATCCCGAAACAGGGGAAATGCTGTTTTTTGGCTATAGTTTCGCGCCTCCCTATTTGCAATATGGGATTGTGGATCAAAATGGGGAGTTATCCCGAACTGTTCCCATTGATCTCCCACAGGGCGTAATGATGCACGATTTTGCTATCACTGAAAATTATACGGTGTTTTTGGATTTACCCTTAACCTTTTCTCCTGAAAGAATGGCAAAAGGGGAGATGGGATTGGCTTTTGAGCGCGATCGCGCTAGTCGTTTCGGTATTTTGCCTCGCCACGGCGATCCCTCAGAAATCCGTTGGTTTGAAGCCCCTTCCTGCTTTATTTTCCATGTTCTCAATGCTTATGAAGAGGGAGATGAGGTGGTTTTGATGGCTTGTCGGATGAATGCGTTTGAGTTATCGGATCTCAACCAAGAAAGTGATTCTAATGATCAAGCGCCTTATCTTCACCAATGGCGATTTAACCTGAAAACAGGGGCAGTGCAAGAACGTAACCTTTCCCCCTTTATGGTAGAGTTTCCTCGCATTAATGAGCAAAAAACAGGGCGTAAAATGCGTTATGGATTTACCGGCAAAATGTCGCCGCATCCGATGCCATTATTTGAGGGATTAGTGAAATTTGATTTCGAGAATCAGGCTGATTCGGAAATTCATTACCTCGGAGACAACCGTTATTGTGGAGAAGCGGTTTTTGCCCCGCGTGACGGCGGAACAACCGAAGATGACGGCTGGTTGCTAACCTTTGTCCATGATGAAAATCGGAATCAATCCGAGTTGTTAGTGGTGGATGCCCAACAGATGACAAATGAGCCTGTAGCGCGAGTCATTATGCCGCAAAGAGTGCCTTATGGCTTTCATGCGACGTGGGTTTCCCAGAAACAATTACA
>CAZTXK010000334.1:0-2704 GCA_964617275.1 uncultured Dactylococcopsis sp.
TTTTTGGCAATATCTCTAACTCAAGTAGGATGTCGATTTTTTATCTTTATCTAATCTGAAGTAAACTTTTTTAAACCTTCTACTTAATAATATAAAGCAAAAATAAATATATCGCAATAAAACTTAAGGTTAATGGCTTTTCTTTCTCAGAAAAATTTTATGGGAGTCAGAGGGGTTAACCGTTGCTAAACTGTTAGAGGCTTGTAATCACATTGCTGGAGGAAAAACCTTGTCTGTCAGGAATAATCAAATGTCCCCTGATGAAATTCCAGAAGCCCTTAGGGATGTTACCCCAGTTCAGAAAAGGAAACGGAGTCCCTTACGGCGGCGTGGTGCAATGGGATTAAGTGTCATGATGGCGATCTTAGGCGTTTATTTCTGGAAACCGATCGCAGAAACCTTTTCTTCTGCGTTGGAGACAGAGGAAACCATTTCAGAAGAGTCTGAAGAGAGTTCTGAGGAAGCAGTAGAAGTAAGAGAAGATTTATTAGGGCATTTTCCCTATGAAGAAGCGCCTCCTGAGAGTTTGACTCCTATAACAGCAGATGGTGGTATTAAATTAAGAACGCCCGCCGCAGAAAAGTTAATGGAGATGCAAGCAGCAGCACGAGAAGATGGGGTGTCTTTAGTGCTGTTATCGGGATATCGTTCTGTGGAAGAGCAACAATATCTCTTTTTTGGGGTGAAAGCCGAACGTGGACAAGTGGCACGGGAAAGGGCAACTGTGAGTGCGCCGCCGGGGTATAGTGAACATCATACGGGTTATGCTATTGATATTGGGGATGGCAATATGCCAACAACTCATTTTCAAGAGGATTTTGCCAAAACTGAGGCGTTTCAGTGGCTCAAAGAAAATGCGGCTCATTATAGCTTTGAACTTTCTTTTCCTGAAGATAACTCCCAAGGGGTGAGTTATGAACCGTGGCATTGGCGGTATGTTGGTAATCAGGAAAGTTTAGAAATGTTTTACAAAAATTAAAAATGGGTAATGTTAATTTAGAACAGTTGTCACAGCAGTTGGAAAGCCCTAATCAGCGCGATCGTATGGTGGGTTTAGCGCAGTTGAGAGAAGTTGATCCCGAACAAGCGGTTCCTTTGATTAAAAAAGTCTTGTATGATGAGAGTTTGCAAATTCGTTCGATGGCAGTGTTTGCTTTGGGGATTAAACCAACTGCTGAGTCTTATCCTCTCTTATTAGATTTCCTCGAAGATGAGGATTATGGGATTCGTGCCGATGCTGCCGGGGCTTTGGGGTATCTCCAAGATGCACGAGCTTTCGATCCGTTGGTACGCTTGTTTTATGAGGATACCCATTGGTTAGTGCGTTTTAGTGCGGCAGTGTCTTTGGGGAATTTACAAAATCCGAAGGCAAAAGCGGTGCTGCTAGAAGCCCTTAAAAGCAAAGAAGTGGTGCTGCAACAAGCCGCGATCGCTGCGTTAGGGGAAATTAAAAGTACCGATTCCGTAGAAGAAATGTTACGGTTTGTGCAGTCAGAAGACTGGTTAGTTCGCCAACGATTAGCTGAAGCCCTCGGTAGTTTACCCACTGAGCAAAGTGTTTCCGCCTTAAACTATTTACAAAAAGATAGCCATCCCCAAGTTAGCAAAGCTGCTACCATTTCTCTAGAAAAACTCAGAAATTAATTTAATTCGATAGGTAACGATGGATATTAAAACCTTTTTTGAAAAAAGCGAAGGTAAATGGTTCACCCAACGCACTCGTTATAATTTAGCGCAAAAGAGTGTGGATAATGCGAAAGCCGAGTTAACGGTAGAATTGCTAGGAGGAGAAGATAGCGCGATCGCGGCGTTACGCCAAGAAGTTTCCAGTCAAATCAATCCCCCCTCAGATCCCAATTCACTGCCCTTAGCCGGCGCAAAAATTACCTGGGAAAACCAAGCCGAAGCCGAAACAGGAGGAAGTTTAATTGCCCTCATTCCCTATGATCAGCAACAAGGTCAATTCGTGCAAAAACTGATGAACAGTGACCAAACCCCTACTGTGGGTGATTTTGTTATCGGAGAAGATGAAGCCCTAACCCTTTCCAGCAAAACGGCTAACAATAGCTTACTCAAAGAACGATTATGGTTTGCTCATCCTAACTTACGACTGCGAACTATGTGGGAAGAACATGACACCAACCAACAAAGCTGGGTCTTATTTTATTCCGAAATCCGCCGCATTAACCCCGAATAAGGTTAATTAGACTGATAATCTGCTACCGCTTTCAGTTTGGAATAAAAGTGAGAGCGGTCAAATAACGGCGTAAAACGGTCAATACTAAATGGTTCAATTTCTTCGTCTTCTTCTCCTTCCTCTTCCTCAGTGATTGATTCCTCATCAGGAGATGACTCCGAGGTCGGTTGCGACGGCGAAGCCTCTGTCATTTCTTCCGCCGCTTCTTCTGAAAACTGTCTTAAGGCTTTCGGTAAGCGACGACAGATGAGATGTTCAAACTCATGGGTAAAATGAATTTTAGGTTGACCGCGACGATCCCACAAAGATAGAATTTGCTCAACGGACAAAACCTTATACCGTCCCAAATAAAGGGCTTCAATAATTGCCAAACGAACCCAACGCGGTTCATAATCTCCTAACCAGCGTTCTGCAAGTTCTTCGGGGGTTTCCCCTTGCAGTTCAAACCCATAATTTTCGATTAAAACTTCAATTAGTTGTTGCATGACAACCTTCGTCAAAGGAATA
>CAZTXK010000335.1:0-2702 GCA_964617275.1 uncultured Dactylococcopsis sp.
GCGCGATCGCGCTGGCGGGAATTTCCGTGTGAAGTTTGTATTAGTTCTTGGTTAGCTATATGGCAAAGTAATAAAATAGGAATATAAACATATAAGAGAAAGCAAACCATGATGCTATTTCGTCAGTTATTTGAAGCAGAAACCTCTACCTACACCTATTTAATCGCCGATACAATCACGCAAGAGGCAGCCCTCGTTGATCCAGTTATCGAAAAAGTCGAGCGTGATATAAAACTCATCAGAGAATTAGGACTAACCTTAAAATACTGTCTAGAAACCCATGTTCATGCCGATCATATTACGGGAACTGCTAAATTAAGGGAATTGACAGGGTGCGAAGGCATTGTCCCAGAAAATGCCCAAGTTGACTGCGCCAGTGGCTTTATTAAACATGGAGAAGTGATTAAACTCGGTGGGATTGCCATTCAGGGGATTACTACTCTCGGACATACCGATAGTCATATTGCCTACTTAGTCAATGGCGATCGCGTTTTAACCGGAGATGCACTGTTAATTCGGGGTTGTGGTAGAACTGACTTTCAAAGTGGAGATGCAGGGATATTATATGATTCGGTAATGAATAATCTATTTACCCTCCCCGATGAAACCCTTGTCTATCCCGGACATGATTATCGCGGTCATACGGTGTCCACCATTGGGGAAGAAAAACAATGGAATCCCCGTTTTGTGGGACGTAACCGAGAACAGTTCATTGAATTTATGAATAATCTAGATTTACCCTACCCCAAAAAAATTATGGAAGCTGTCCCGGCTAATGAAAGTTGTGGCGCAGTGAAACAATAATCAGAAGAGGACGCGATGAAGCAATGGCTACGCCGCTATCTTCCTGCGGTTAACTGGATTCCTCGATATCAACCGCAATATTTAGTGGGAGATGTTACCTCAGGGATTATTGTGACTAGCCTGCTAATTCCTCAAAGTATGGCGTATGCCTTATTAGCAGGTTTACCCCCACAAGTGGGTCTTTATACCAGTATTCTACCAGCGATTATCTATCCCCTATTGGGGACAAGTTCTGTTTTAGCGGTGGGACCGGTTGCCGTAGATTCTCTCATGGTGGCAACTGCCATTTCCCAGTTTGCTGCAGAAAGTACCCCCGAATATATTAGTCTGGCTTTAACCCTTGCGTTTTTGGTCGGTAGTATTGAACTGTTAATTGGGGTATTGCGATTAGGGTTTCTGGTTAATTTTATTAGTCGCGCTGTCATTTCAGGTTTTATTAGTGGCGCAGCGGTTATTATTGCGTTTAGTCAGATCAAAAATTTATTGGGATTACAAATTCCTTCCACCGACTCTTTTTTTGAATTATTAATCTTACTGATTAGGAATTTACCTGAAACCAATCTGATTACTCTCGCCTTAGGATTGGTGAGTATGGGGATATTGTTTTATTTTAATAATCCTTTAGTTAAGCAATTGAAACGCTTGGGCTGGAGTGATCAAATGATTGTCCCCGTCTCGAAAAGTGCGCCTCTTTTAGTGGTAATTTTGGGGACGTTATTGGTGTGGGGATTGCGTCTGGATGAACGGGCAAGTCTGCAAGTGGTAGGGGAGATTCCTGCGGGATTACCGAATTTAAGTTTGCCTAATTTGGACTTAGAAACTGTCGAATTATTATTGCCAGCCGCGATCGCGATCGCGCTTGTGGGGTATTTAGAAGGATTTGCAGGGGGACAAGCCTTAGCCAGTAAACGGCGAGAAAAACTTGATCCCAACCAAGAACTGATTGCTTTAGGGGCAGCGAATTGGGGGGCGGCCTTGAGTGGCGGTTATCCTGTTACGGGCGGGTTAGCGCGATCGGTCGTTAATTTTTCTGCGGGGGCAAATACAGGGGTTGCTTCCATCATTACAGGGTTATTAATTGCGGTGACTGCCATGTTTCTCACCTCTCTATTTTATTTTCTTCCAGCAACTGCTTTAGCTGCGATTATTATTATGGCGGTTTATCGTCTCATTGAGGTGGGAAAGTTACGGCGGATGTGGTTGTATGACAAAGCAGACGCGATCGCGTGGTTAGCCACGTTTATCATTGTTTTAGGCTTTGGGGTAGAACAGGGGATTCTTTTCGGAACCCTGATTGCTTTAGGCTTTCATTTATGGCGTACCAGTCACCCGCATATTGCCATTGTCGGGCGTTTAGGAGACTCTGAACATTTTCGCAATATCTTACGCCATCCTGTCAAAACTCATCCCGAAGTTTTAGCGGTGCGAGTGGATGAAAGTCTTTACTTTGCCAATGCTAAATATTTAGAGAATTTTATTAATTGCGCGATCGCTGATCATGTAGAAGTCAACAAAGTTTTACTGGTTTGTAATGCGGTTAATCTTATTGATGCCAGTGGCTTAGAAATTTTAGAAGGCTTAGTTGCCGATCTTAAAACTCTGGGCATTGAATTATACTTATCAGAAGTCAAGGGACCCGTTATGGATAAACTCACCAAAATTGGCTTCATTGACTATATCGGGCGCGATCATGTTTTTCTCACCACTGATCAAGCGATGCAAACCCTAGCAAACCGCTAGCAAGAAACCTGTTATAGTTACAATACCAATTCTAAAAACTGTTGTTATATGAAATCCACTTATGGTTGCTACAAATAACTGGATTCAGGATCCCCCCAACCCCCCTTACTAAGGGGGGATCGGTATGTAGCAGACTTTTTTGTATTTCATATTACACT
>CAZTXK010000336.1:0-2687 GCA_964617275.1 uncultured Dactylococcopsis sp.
ATTACTCTATTTTTACCTGACAATCAGGAAGTTTTTCATCATAATTACAAGTATAATTAGCAAGACAATCTTCCTGTTCATTCAAGATCGCTAAATTATAATTATAGTCTCTAGCAACTGTTCCAAACTTGTTAACAAAGCTGTACTGCTGTAAATAGTTTAAACTTCTCCATCTCTGATTATTGACAATAATAGCAATGACTTTGCTGCGACGATTCGCTTGCCAATAATTAACTAAATCACCATCAAGGGGATCAAACTGTTGAGTTGCCCACCAGAGACTGGGAATAGTCATTTCAGTTTGCGAGGGAGTTCTAGCACTGACAATTGCTTCTTCTTGCTGGCTGCGAATTTGAAATCCCGGTTGAAATCCCGTTGCAAGTTCCAAATCACAAAATTCTGTGCTATCTAAAGATTGAGGCGCGATCGCGGTTGCTAAATTTGCCCACACTAAAATCGCTAATGATGGAACGGTAATTAATTTTCCCATGACACTGCCAAAACTTAACCTTAATTTTACTTTGAGATCGTTATCCTTAAATACAAGTTAGTTTATTATCAAATTCATGACCGCAACAACTGTCCTTATTTTTTTTCTGGGTTTAGGTTTAGGGGTAACCATTGGGTTGATTCGACAACGTTTGCTAGAAACGAAATTACGACAGCTTCTCCAAGAAATTTCCCCCCATCAAAACGATCAAGTCTCTCTCCCCTTAATGAATCGTTTACGTCGAGAAATTCGTCGCCTTCAAAGTCAAACCTACCAATTGCAAGAAAATTTAGACAGATGGGAGGAATTATTAACCATTGCGCCCATTGGCTATTTACAAGTTGATGAACAAAATCAGCTACTATGGTGTAATGAGAAAGCCCGTGAATTCTTAAAGCTCGATCGCTGGCAAGCCAATCAAGTGCGCTTACTCTTAGAATTAGTGCGTTCTTACGAATTGGATCAACTCATTCAACATACACGAGAAACCCAAAAACCGCAAACCAAAGAATGGGTTTTTTACAGCACAGAAGTTCCCACTGATGCTTCCCTTCAAACCTCAACTCAGAACTTTTCTATCCCTCTCAAAGGATCGAGTTATCCCCTTGATAATGAAAAAGTCGGAGTCTTTTTAGAAAATCAACAAGCCTTAGTCGAACTCTCCCAACGTTCAGATCGACTTTTTTCCGATCTTACCCATGAATTAAGAACCCCTCTCACCTCCATTCGTCTCGTTGCAGAAACCTTACAATCTCAACTGCAACCCCCAGAAAGTCGTTGGCTGGAACAAATGCTTCAAGAAACGAACCGTTTAATTCGTCTTGTGGAAGATTGGTTAGAAATTTCTCAATTAGAAAAACGACCCCAACAACACCTGAAACTAGAAAATTTCCCCCTAAAATCCCTCATTGAGTCAGCTTGGAAAACCCTACAGCCCATTGCTCAACAAAAAGAATTACAGTTAAGTTATGAAATAAATCAGCCTTTATGCCTTACAGCCGATCAATCCCGTTTGACACAGGTTTTTCTCAATCTTTTTGATAATGCTATCAAGCATAGCCCGCATCAAGGGACGATTTGGGTTAAAGTTGTCTTTTTCCCCTCTGATTCCGACAGTGAGAATGCTGATAACTGGGTACAAATTAACATTATCGATCAGGGAGAAGGCTTATCCCAAACCGATACGCTACGAGCTTTTGACCGTCTTTATCAAGGCAATGAAGCCACTGAGAAGACCAATCATAGTAACCCGAATACCGAATTTCAGTCTTCAGGAACTGGATTAGGGTTATCCATTACCCAACAGATTATTGTCGCTCATGGGGGGACAATTCAAGCAAAAAATCATCCTGATACGGGTGGGGCTTGGTTTCAAGTTGAATTACCTAAGGTTCACTTAAGTGATACGTAATTATGGTTATTTGTTATTTGTTATTTGTTATTTGTTATTCGTTCACTGGTAACTGGTCACTGCTATATCGTTTAATTTGCCCTAGCCCTAAGTGGTAAAATGATAAAAGAGAGCGACACCCCGAGTCACTCTCCATGTTTTGTCTAATTAGCTTTTAGAGCTTATTTGGACATGACTTTTTCTTCGCTTTTGTCAGTAGCCTGTGGAGTATCTTGGCGGATCTGTTCAGGTTGCTGCTCTAGCGAAAAAGATTGACTGCTTAACCAACTGCTGATAAAGTTATCGACGGAGAATAAGCCGGGGCCGTTGATTAAGAAGAAGAGAAAACAGCTAGCGTAAATGGCTGATAATTCTAGGTAAGGGATGCTGAAACCAGCAACAAGAATATGGTGATACATTGCAACTGTCATTGCTCCCACTAAAGCTAAGGCAGCTGGGCGTGTCAGAAAGCCTAGCGCGACAAGAGGCGCACCAATTAACTCGGTATAAGCCGCAACGTAAGTAAAGAAGATGGGAAAGGGTAGCCCAATCACTTCTATATAAGCTGTGGCAAAGTTTTCCACGTCAGATAATTTATCGAGTCCATTGTGAACCATCATTACGCCCACAACAACTCTGAGAATTGTCCAAGCTGCTTGTGACCAATAATTAGCACTCAGGTTAGACCGAAAAAGTTTGGTTGATAGATTAAGTGTTTTTTGAAGCATTTTTTGAGATTTCGTTTCCTCGTAGTAAGGGTTTGATTTACTTCCGAACAGAGTTTCGACAACTTACGGATCAGCCAAG
>CAZTXK010000337.1:0-2677 GCA_964617275.1 uncultured Dactylococcopsis sp.
CGAGCAAGGGTAACAAAATAGCATCATTAATTAAAAAGCCTAAACCGATCGCGCTTAAAATTGAAAGTAACGCTGGAAATCCTAAACAGCAAAGAGCGGCAAAAATAGAACCACCCAGTCCGATCTTATCGGCGTAGTGTAACCAAAAATTTTTAAGCATTATTTTCTAAATGTCCTTTTCAATGATTCCACAAATTTTGCCATCACAAATTTCCTCAGAAACTTCTCCCTCCTCATCAGTTAATAAACGTTCCATTTGTTGATACTTTGCGTTTAATTCTTCTCGAAAATCCCACATCTCTTGTAAATGTTGATCAACCTGATCAATATGGGATTTGATCATTTGCTTTAGTTCTCGACAGGGAGGTGTTCCCTTTTCTCGCACTGTGATTAATTGCTTAATTTCTTCTAAAGAAAGTCCAAACTGTTTCGCTTTTTGAATAAATTTTAGCCGTTCTTCCTCTTTTTCGGAATAAAGCCGATAACCAGAATTTGTGCGTTGGACAGAAGTAATTAATCCTAGCTGTTCGTAATAACGAATGGTTGGATTAGAAAGTCCTAAACGATGACTTAATTCCCCAATTAAAAAACCTTCTTTCATGGATTATCCTCCGAGCCAATTATGGTTAAGAACGCAAAAATAGTTAACCTTGTCCGACACCTGCGCTAACTAACGCCTCACGAGTAATGGGTTGTTGATGACGACAACATTCTGCTAATTTTCCATCAACAACAACTGAAGGAACGCGATGAATTCCATATTGCTGTGCTTTGTCTCGACATTCGTTGGTCGCGCATCCTTCTCGTAAGTCCCATACTTGCACTTCACATTGATCACAGGCTAAACTTTGCACCAGCTTGACCGTTTCATCACATAAAGGACAGCCGGCGGTGAAAACTTCTACTAAACGCTGAGTCATTGAAACCTCCCTCAATATTTACTTCATTTTTAGCTTAAACCTTAAAGCCAACTTAAAGGTCAAGAGAAAATAGTCAAAAGATGCAAATCAATTTCTATTGAGCGCAGTTTGCTAGTCATTCCGCCTGTTCATATTCTCGTTGAGCAATTTCTGAATCCCACAATAATAACGCTTGCTGTTGATTCTTATCGAAACAATTAATTAGTTTATTTCCATTTTACTGATAAACCGATTAGTTTTTCTTATGTTTATCGACTCTCTAGTTGAGTGGAGAGTTTATACTGTCAAGAGGGGTAACACACAAATTATTAATGATTTTATTATGCAACGCCGAGACTTTTTAATTTTGAGTGGCAGTAGCGCGATCGGTTTATTACTCGCTCAATGTGCCACTTCTCAACCCACCTCACCCCAAACCTCTCCCTCAGTTTTTAAGAGTAAAAATGGACTGCTAGAGCTTGATTTAAGCATTAGCCCAAAGCGTTTTTCCTTAGCAGGAGAAAGCGGAAATGTTTTAACTTATAATCAACAGCTACCGGGACCCCGTTTAGAAGTAAAACCAGGGGATAAAGTTCGTATTCACGCCCAAAATCAGTTATCTAATCCTACTAATTTACATTATCACGGTCTGCATATTTCACCGCGAGGATCAGCCGATAATGTTTTTCGTTCCTTAGCAACTGGAGAAAGCTACACTTATGAATTTACCATTCCTGAAAATCATCACAGCACCACAGCTTTTTATCATCCCCATTTACATGGTTATGTTGCGGATCAGTGTTTTGCTGGGTTAGGCGGAATTTTTGTGGTGCGCGGCGAATTAGATGAAATTCCAGAGGTAAAACAAGCCCAAGAAGAATTTGTTTTTCTCAAAGATTTTGATCTCAATGGGAGACAGAATCGAATGGGAATTATGATGGGAAGAGAAGGATCCTTAGTAACCGTTAATGGGAAAATGAATCCGTCTTTTTCTATTTCAAAGGGAGGATTATTAAGGCTGCGTATTGTTAATGCTTCCATTTCTCGTTTCTATTGTCTCCAGTTAGAAAATCATCCCTTTTATCTCATTGCGACTGATGGCGGCGCGACTTCTTTTCCAATTAAGCAATCTGAGTTATTATTATCCCCAGGAGAAAGAGCAGAAGTATTAATTCAAGGGAAGCAATCATCAGGAAACTATCGTCTTTTAAATCTCCCTTATGAGCGTGTTGGCATGGGAATGATGGGAGGTGGTATGATGGGTCGCGGCATGATGGGAGGTAGAAGAAACGAAAATAATGAAACCGAAACTGTCGCTACTTTAACTTATTCTGGGGAAGAAATTGAACCCCTATCTTTACCCAAACAATTAATCCCCGTAGAAGAATTACCCGAAGCAAAAGCAGTGCGACAATTTGAATTAAATCATGGCATGAATCCCGGACAAGGAATGCAGTTTTTAATTAATGGACAGAGTTTTAACCCGCAACGAATTGATACTAATGTCTCTCTAAATACCGTAGAAGAATGGGAAATCATCAATACAGGAATGATGGATCATCCCTTTCATTTACATACAAATCGCTTTCAAGTCGTCAGTCGCAATGGTGAAGCGGTAGAAAATCGCACTTGGAAAGATACGGTATTAGTTGCAAGAGGAGAAACTGTTCGCATCCGCATTCCCTTCCGAGATTTTGTCGGAAAAACCGTTTATCATTGCCACATTTTAGACCATGAAGAGTTAGGAATGATGGGAATGATTGAAATGAATGCTTAAT
>CAZTXK010000338.1:0-2671 GCA_964617275.1 uncultured Dactylococcopsis sp.
TTGCTATTGTCTCATCTTACGGGACTCAGAACAATTTTATCCGGTTTTTTACAGTGATCGTTAAGAAACAACGAAAACCCGAGCGGAAAACTGGTCTTTCAAGGTAAAATTTTACATGACAAGGCTGATAACTTTATGTTGCGGAGGAAACATTAAATTATGACACTTCAACTTGGTGATCAAGTTCCAGATTTTAAGCAAGCGTCCAACATGGGCGATATTTCTTTCTATGAGTGGGCTGGAGACAGCTGGGTGGTTCTATTTTCTCACCCTGCGGACTACACGCCTGTCTGCACCACAGAATTAGGGGAAGTCGCCCGTCTCAAGCCAGAATTTGATAAGCGTAATACGAAAGTTTTGGCGTTAAGTGTGGATGATACTGACTCCCACAAGGGTTGGATTAACGATATTAATGAAACGCAAAAAACTGAGGTCAATTATCCCATCCTCGCAGACAGCGATCGTAAAGTCTCAGACTTATACGGGATGATTCACCCCAACTCTATAAATAATCTCACGGTACGTTCCGTTTTCATTATTGATCCCCAAAAGAAACTACGCCTCACCCTAACTTATCCTGCTAGTACCGGTCGTAATTTCCCAGAATTACTTCGGGTAATCGACTCTCTACAGTTAACTGATAATCATCAAGTTGCGACTCCCGTTAACTGGAAAGAAGGAGATGATGTGGTGGTTGTTCCTTCTATCTCCACCGAAGAAGCGAAACAGAAGTTTCCAAAAGGTGTAACTGAGGTGAAGCCTTATCTGCGGATGACTCCTCAACCTGATAAGTAAACCTCATCGGGAAGAAAGATGGGGAAACTCTGTCTTTCTTCCCCACCTTCTGGGAGTTTGTTAAAGTGACGAATCACTAAGAATCCTGTGCATTTCCCTTGCGGTCCTGCATTGGGCTAGAGTTAGAATCAGGGAACGAGATTTCTTCCTCTAATTGTTTATCTTTCTCAGTAGATTGAGATTTAGGCTTTTGCCATTGGGCATAGAGTAAAACAATTGCCACTAAAACATAACCTGTTGCCCACTGCGCTCCTACGCCCCAGCCTAACTGAATAACCGTATCTCCAATTGTCCATTGGTAACTGTGGATTAATCCCATCCAAGCTAACACCGCTGCTCCGAATGACCAAATAGCAGCTTTTCCAAACTCGCGATTAATGATATAAACCACAACTGCTGCTAAAATCATGGCAGAAAAGACCAAGCCTTGTTCTAAGGCAAAAGCCCCTTTAATATAGGTGCCATTGTTTTCAAAAGCACTCAAAATCTGCTCTTGATTGTCTGAAAAAGGACGATCTGGAGTGCCAAGCCCGGCAGCTAGCATTCCATTTTTAGCAATTCCGGCTGCCCAACCGGCAATCCCAGGCATTAAACCAATCACAACAGCAGGGATATGATGCTGAGGAGTAGCAGTCATGCTTTGTACCACGATCGCGATTCCAATCCACAAGATAATTGCCATGCCACTTTCAATGGGAATAAAAAAGGATAATAGCCCGATCGCGCCGGTTAAGCAAAGCAATCCCATCACTACCCCGTTAAGCCAAGAATAGCCTACTCGCGCTCCCATTTCCTTCCAACCGGGATGCCCAATATAGATGGTCGTGGGAAAGCAAGAACCGAAGAGGGCGGCAATAATGGAACCTACGCCATTTACCGCTAAACAGGGGGCCGTGGGATAGCGATCGCCAGCAGCTTCAGCACTTTCTAAATTTTGAAGCGACCCCACTAAATTAAACAATCCCATGGGCAAAATGATACTAAAAAAGCTCAAGAGTATTCCCCGCTGTTCCCATAGTTCAGCAATCCAAATTTTGGGAATATAGAAACCTAAAGGTTCTACCTTCGTGGCAAATACCTCGCTATCCCAACTTGCCAACCCCGTGATCCAAGCAAGGGCAACGCCAAGCAGAACTGCCAGCAATCCCCCTGGGATCACCCGATTCGTCTGAGGAATGCGAAACTCAACTTTACCAAAATAAGTCAGCAACACAATTGCTAATGGCACCATGGCAACAACAGGATGGGCATAAGTTCGCAGTAGGTAGCTCATTCCTAAGAAAGTCAGCGCAATTCCCCCTAAGGTGGCTAAAAGGGCTGCCCGAGGCGTAAAGCGGCGAACTTTATCCCCAATCCAAGCGCCTAATAGTTCAATTACCCCTGATCCCAAACAAGCTACCATCCCTGCTTGCCATGCTAATTCCGCTGCTTGTTCAGAAGATGCGCCATCAGCTAGAGCCTGTGATCGCACCGGTAACATGACCAGAAAAATATAGACAAATAAACTAATCGTATTAATGCCGTAGGGCAAGGCAGTAATGTCGTCTCGTTCTTCCTCTTTCCCTCGTTGCCGAGCTAGCCAACTATAATAAAAATTACCAACAATTAAACTCAAGGCAAGGCTGGGCAAAATTCGCCCATAGACAATTTCTGGGGGAAAGTTTAAGACCCCTTGGGTCAAGCTAACAATGACTAAAATCTGAATTAAATTGTCCAAACCCAGACCAAAAAAGCCATCAATGTCTTGGCGAACAAACCAACGGGGAAGGCGAGTTGCTCCTTGATCTTGCATAAGGATTATTAAAGAATTGACTTGAGATATGGTAATATTCCTATCAAAGTGATTGACACATGACAATACTTTATAGAGGTTTAG
>CAZTXK010000339.1:0-2670 GCA_964617275.1 uncultured Dactylococcopsis sp.
AATAACAAGTAACAAATAACAAATAACAAATCATGCGTTTATTAATTAGTTTATTTCTAATCCTATTTTTATTAAGTTTTCCCACTCCTAGTTGGGCGCAAGATACGTCTGCTGAAATTACCGAAGAACAGTTACAGAAGGGAGATGAAATTGCCGAAAAAGCATTTCAAGCTTTGCAAGAAGGCGATTTTGCCAAGTCAGAAGACTATTGGGGAGAGTTAGTGGAGTTATTTCCCCAGAATCCCGCAGTGTGGAGTAATCGCGGGAATGTGCGCTTAAGTCAAAATAAAATTGAAAGCGCGATCGCTGATTATAATGAAGCCATTGCCCTTGCCCCCAATGAACCGGATCCCTATCTTAATCGAGGCATTGCTTACGAAATTCAACAAGACTGGGATAGCGCGATCGCTGATTATAATCAAGTCTTAGAACTTAGCCCAGAAGATGCCATGGCGTACAATAATCGCGGAAATGCCGAGGCGGGAAAAGGGGAATATCAAAAAGCCATTACAGACTACGAACAAGCAGCCTCCCTCAACCCCGATTTTGCCATTGCCCGATCAAACGCTGCATTGAATCATTATCAAGTGGGGGATGAACAAGAAGCCCTGAAAGAAACCCGAAACTTAGTGCGGAAATATCCCGACTTTCCCGATGTTCGCGCCGCCTTAACTGCCATGTTATGGGCGCAAGGGAAAGAAGGAGAAGCCGAAAGCAATTGGGTAGCGGTGATGGGAAGTGATGCTCGTTATCGCGATGTAGAATGGTTAGAGACGGTGCGTCGTTGGCCCCCGAAAATGGTGGAAGCTCTCGATAATTTCTTGAGTCTCAATTAATCATGGCAACTACGGTTAAGAATCTAATTCACAACCGCGAAGACTTAGAAGCCCGATTGCAGGAAATTCCCATGCAGCCGGGCGTTTATTTAATGCGCGATCGCGCTGGGAATATTATCTATATTGGCAAATCGACAAAGCTGCGATCGCGGGTTCGTTCCTATTTTCGTCCTTCCCAAGCCCTTAGCGAACACAAACAGCTAATGGTGAAGCAGGTGGCTGATATTGAATTTATCGTTACCGATACGGAAGCAGAAGCCCTCGCCTTAGAAGCCAACCTCGTTAAACAGGAACAACCCTATTTCAACGTTCTCCTCAAAGACGACAAAAAATATCCCTATCTCTGCATTACTTGGTCAGAAGAATATCCCCGTATCTTTATTACCCGCAAACGGCGACGGGGAAACCAAAAAGATCGCTATTATGGTCCTTATGTCGATACTGGCGCATTAAGACGAACATTAGGCTTAATTAAACGCATTTTCCCCCTCCGTCAACGGCCACGCCCCTTATTTAAAGACCGTCCTTGTTTAAACTATGATTTAGGCAGATGTCCGGGGGTTTGTCAGCAATTAATATCCCCCGAAGAATATCGTCAAACCCTGCAAAAAGTTGCCATGATTTTTCAGGGGCGATCGCAAGAATTAGTGCGGGAACTTTCTACCCAGATGCAAACCGCTTCCGAAAATTTAGACTTTGAACAAGCGGCAAAACTGCGAGATCAGATTCAGGCGTTGCAGCAGTTAAATGCCAATCAGAAAGTCTCTTTACCTGATGATACTGTCTCCCGTGACGCGATCGCGCTGGTTTCTAATCACCAACACGCCTGCATTCAACTGTTCCAAGTTCGAGCCGGAAAACTTGTCGGACGCTTAGGCTTTTTCCTTGATTTGTCCTTCTCTGCTCATCCTGAAGACATTTTACAACGGGTAATTCAAGATCATTACGCCACCGTTGACGCGATTGAAATTCCCAGTGAAATTCTCCTTCCCCAAGCCCTTCCCGACCAAGACTTAATCAGTAACTGGCTAACCGAACGTAGAGGGCGCAAAGTAACCTTAAGTGTTCCCCAACGCCAAGCCAAAGCCGAACTAATCAGCATGGTAGAACAAAACGCTCGCCATGAATTAGAAAGAACACAGCGAGCAGCCGACCGCAATCAACAAGCACTAGAAGACCTAGCCAATATATTAGACCTTCCTGAACCGCCGCGCCGTATCGAAGGCTACGATATTTCTCATATCCAAGGATCAAATGCCGTGGGATCACAAGTCGTCTTTATTGACGGCATCCCCGCCAAACAACATTACCGTCGCTATAAAATTAAGGATGCAACCGTCCATTCTGGGCATTCTGACGACTTTGCCAGTTTAGCCGAAGTGATTCGTCGTCGCTTTCGCAAATATGCTGAAAACCCCGATTTACCGCGACAAGAAGACCCCGAATTTCCTGATTTAGTCATGATTGATGGGGGAAAAGGACAACTCTCGGCAGTGGTGGAACAACTGCAACAAATGAACCTCTTAGAAGATGTGGCAGTGATTAGTTTAGCCAAACAACGGGAAGAAATTTTCCTCCCCAGTGACTCTCTTCCTCTAGAAACCGATTCCGAACAGCCCGGAGTGCAAGTTTTACGACGGTTAAGAGACGAAGCCCACCGATTTGCCGTTAGTTTCCATCGTCAGCAGCGAACCAAAAAAATGCAGCGATCGCGCCTTGATGACATTCCCGGTTTAGGCTTCCAGCGTCAACAAACCCTCCTTTCCCATTTCCATTCCCTTGAATATATCCGACAAGCGAATTTAGAACAATTAGAAGCCGTTCCGGGGATTGG
>CAZTXK010000340.1:0-2659 GCA_964617275.1 uncultured Dactylococcopsis sp.
AATAACAAATAACAAATAACTACTTTTTTAGCTTTTCCCAGAGTTTAATTACCCATTTTTCTAGCCAAGCTAAAGCTCGATCAAGCCATTCTAAAATTCGAGCTAAAATGTGCTTTTCATAGCCTGCTGGGATGGCTTCTGTTTGTAAATAATCTGGAGTTTCTGATGCAGTTTCTTGCTGCTGGATTTGATCATGATTCTTAGAAAGAGTGGTACTTAATTGTTGCGCGATCGCGGCGGAAAAGTCTTCATCACTAATAACAGGAGATAACTGTTTCTCCGTTTCTCCTTCTCCAAATAAATCGGTTTTTGTTAACCACTCTTCATTAAAAGAATTCTCTCCCTCTGCATAAGATAACCCTTGATCTTCCTTTCCGCGAAAATAATCCAAGGCTGCTTCAATTAATCTAGCGATACTATAAGGATCACGCCTTAGCCCACTATGATTAAATCTCCGTTGAGCAAACCGATAAACGGGCTGTAGCACTTTAGGGGAGCGACTTTCTCCTTCACCAGTTAGTCGCTTTTGGGGAGTTACACCATAAAAATAATCGACAGCCGATCGAATCAGAGACAAGATAGCATTATTATTATCCTGCTTCCCTAAATCAGCTTTCCAGTTTCTAAGTTTTTTGATCGCAGGGCTTAATTTTGTCTTCTCCCAACGCGCAAGGGTACGATCTAAATTATCCAGTTGACTCGGGGGTGGCGTTTGAGAAATGGTATCAGCACCGGCTGGAAATTTTAATTGTGATTCTTGGAATAAATTTAGCCGTTTCGCAAGGGAGCTAGTTTGTATCCACACGAGAAACTGTGATAACCACTGAATCGGATTTAAGCGTTTTTTGTTTGGTGAATTAGCCACTCGCCACCACCAAGGCTGCTGCAATTCCTCGTAACATTCAATAATCACCTTAATTCGCTTTTTTAATTGCTGATGTTGTTGATCCGATAGGATATCAATGGTTTGATTACTCGTCGTGGCTAAAACCAGTTTCCCCGTTGTCATGTCACTAGCAATTCCCCGAATTAGGTGGGATTTTTCAGTTTTTCCCTCTTTGCGAAACGAATTAGGAGGTAAAAATGGAACTTGCGTCAACCAATTTGCTTTTTGGGAGCTGCTTAAAGGCTTAATTTCTACTTTGATTTTTCTAGGCTTCTTTCTACGCCAGAATTTGAGCTTTTCCCAGATTGAAGTCGAGGTTTCAGGAAGGGGAAGCAGTTGATAAGGGGTATATTTTAGCCAAGGTTGAAGACTATTTAAGATGACGGCAGTGGGTTGACTTCCCACAGAGGAGGTAGGTTGCTCTTTTGGCGGTAATAATAACTCGACGGTTTTATTTTGCAGTTGTTTTCCCAGTTGGGTTGAGGTTTGCACCAACAGGTAAAGGGGATAAGCAATAAGCTGTACCCCCCACACTGTAGCAGTTTTGATTTTTCTGAAACTGACTTTGGCGCGATCGCCCAAACGTAAAGATTGGCGATTGATAAAGCTCAAAATTCGGCTTTTGTAAGGCGACATTAACTCCCTAATCCTAAAGAAAACAACATCCGTCAATTGCTCTTCTATTTTCTCATTTTTCCGCTACCTTGATCCAGTTATGATCTTCCATAATCATTGTTTATGCTTAAAATAAATTAATATTATTAATAGGAAGCTCGATCGCGCTGTAACTGAGTATTTTTTGATCCCACCGAGAATTGTAATATATTTAACAGCAAAAATTGTTCAAGAAGTATCTAATTTAACCAAAACATAATATTCTTCGTCTAGACTATAAGTAAAGCAATGGTGTCAAGGAGTGAGACAAGAGAAATGGAACAACCCAAAAAATCACTGATAATTGATCGCATTTTAGAGAGAATCTCCTTTTATGTTGAGCGAGAGGTGACAGGAAAAATTGCAATGAAACTCCCTTCTCAAGAGACAGTCGCCATTTACTTAAACTTAGGTTTTATTGCTTGGGTGAGCGATGAAATCCATTCCCAGAGACGTTGGGAACGATCATTAAAGCACTCTGGGATAAGTTTAGACAAAATCCAATTAATGAGTGATTTCATCAAACTAGAAGCTAAAAAAACTGATCTAGAATCAAATTGGGGATACGATGACTTAGTTCATATTACTAAGCAAAATTTATTAAATAAAGAACAGGTTAAAAGCATTATTAGTTATATTGGTCAAGAAATTTTATTTGATCTCAGTCAAAAAGCACAGCAACAGAGGAATAAAAATAGCCAACTACCATTGTCTATTGAATTTCATCCCACAATACGTCCTTCTGAGCAAAACTTTCTTCCTTATACATGGCTTTGTTCCCTATCCAATATAGCCACTTCCACGAGAAAAACTTACCAACAATGGCTAGCTTTAGGATTAATCAAATACTCTCCCAATTTAATTCCTGTTATTAGCGATTATAAAAAATTATCCAGAAAAGTTAATATAAAAACCTATCAAAACTTAGTTTATTTACTCAATGGAGAGAATTCTTTCCGAGAAATTGCTAATAAAATGGAACGGGATTTAATTACAATTACCCAACCGTTATCCGATTTAATCAAAGAAGGCTTCATTAAATGTGCCAATCCTCAAGAGAAAACTGTTTTTAAAACTTCTACTAACTTAAGGAAAGCAGGTTTTGCCAAAACTTCTGAA
>CAZTXK010000341.1:0-2658 GCA_964617275.1 uncultured Dactylococcopsis sp.
CGCTTAAAGGTAGTCGGCGATCGCGCTACTAAAACCTTCAGCGGCAATCAGTTTCGTAAAGCCCTGAATCTACGCAGTACCCTTTTTCAAGTGAATAAGAATGGCTCTCAGTTTGTCATTGCTGGACGAGGGTTTGGTCATGGCGTAGGCTTAAGCCAATGGGGATCTCATTACCTTGCTGAAAAAGGCGCAAATTATCGCCAGATTCTAGGGCATTACTATCGACAAGTTAAATTGGCAAGGTTAGAGGGTGAAATCGCTAGAAATTAGTGGAAATGGCTTGCACGGGGCAAGTGGGAATACATTGTTCACAGACTACACAGCGCGATCGCGTGAAGTTGAGCTTAAAACTCTCAGGATCAAGGGTTAAGGCTTCTGTCGGACACACTCCCGTGCATAAGCCACAATCCACACAACTGTCTTCATCAATAATAATTTCTCGGCTGGCAAGAGAAACACTAATATCCTGTAATTTCATCCACTCGATCGCCGCTTCAATTTCATCAATATCTCCCAGTAACTCCACCACTAACTTGCTGGTGCGATTTGGGGCAACTTGAGCGCGAATAATATTACCTGCCACATTAAAATCTTTCGCTAAACGGTAAGTAACAGGCATGGGAACACGGTTTTTCGGGAAGGTGAGAGTAACTCGTTTTTTCATTTTGATTAAGGGATTAAGGAAGGTCTTTAACTTGTTACTGTAACAATGGAGAAAAATATAAATCTATGTAAAGGAACATAATAATGACCAATACTCAAGCCAATGCAACCAGCCTTAGCACTCGTCTTCGCAATCTTATAATCGCTCTCGGGGCTGTTGCCATTAGTATTGCGCTTTTTCTGGGGTTACAGAGTGATAACCCTTCCTTCTCTTTAGAAAAGCAAGCCGAAACTTCAACGCCTCTAGAAGCAGCCCTTGCCAATGATCAACCCACCTTCCTTGAGTTTTACGCTAATTGGTGTACCAGTTGCCAAGCCATGGCGAAAGATATTGGGGCATTGAAAGAGAAGTATAACGACAAGATTAATTTTGTCATGCTCAATGTTGATAATGATAAGTGGTTGCCAGAAATGGTGCAGTATCAAGTGGATGGCATTCCTCACTTTGCCTTTATAGATCGAGAAGGCAGCGCAATTACCTCTGTTATTGGAGAACAGCCTCAATCCGTCCTCGATAAAAATTTACAAGCTCTCGCACAAAATGAGACGCTTCCCTATCAAGCGCAGAAGGGACAAACTTCACCGGTAGAATCCTCAAAGCCCCCCAAGGAAGGTCAACCGGAGATTCAACCTCGCAGTCACAGTAACTAAACTCTCTCTCGAAAGAATTAATTTTTTGTGAGAACTCTTTACAAAACGCAATTCATTTTTTATATTAGAGCCTAGTAGCAGGTTAAGCTGCTATTCAATTTGAACACACTATTGTCGTGTTTAATGGAATCATAAGACTATGACTACCACCATACAACAACAACAAAGCCAGAACCTTTGGGAACGGTTTTGCCAGTGGGTAACCAGTACTAACAACCGACTCTACATCGGTTGGTTTGGCGTTTTAATGATTCCCACCCTCTTAACCGCAACCACCTGCTTTATCATCGCCTTCATCGCAGCACCTCCAGTTGATATTGACGGTATTCGTGAGCCTGTATCAGGTTCTTTGCTTTATGGCAACAACATCATCTCTGGTGCGGTTGTTCCTACCTCGAATGCGATTGCATTACACTTCTATCCCATTTGGGAAGCAGCGAGCTTAGATGAGTGGCTTTATAACGGTGGCCCTTATGAGTTAATCGTGTTCCACTTCTTAATCGGAGTCTTCTGCTACCTCGGTCGTGAATGGGAGCTTTCCTATCGTCTAGGAATGCGTCCTTGGATCTGCGTTGCGTTCTCTGCGCCTGTAGCCGCAGCCACCGCAGTCTTCCTCATCTATCCCATTGGACAAGGTAGTTTCTCCGATGGTATGCCCCTCGGGATTAGTGGCACCTTTAACTTCATGTTCGTGTTCCAGGCTGAACACAATATCTTAATGCATCCCTTCCATATGCTCGGTGTTGCCGGCGTATTCGGAGGCGCATTATTCTCCGCCATGCACGGTTCTCTCGTAACTTCTTCCTTAGTTCGTGAAACCACCGAAAACGAAAGCCAAAACAACGGCTATAAATTCGGACAAGAAGAAGAAACCTATAACATTGTTGCTGCCCACGGCTACTTTGGTCGCTTAATCTTCCAATACGCCAGCTTCAACAATAGTCGCAGCTTACACTTCTTCTTAGCAGCTTGGCCGGTAATTGGAATCTGGTTCACCGCCTTAGGTATCAGTACCATGGCGTTCAACTTGAACGGATTCAACTTCAACCAGTCCATCCTTGATAGTCAAGGGCGTGTGATTAACACCTGGGCAGACGTATTAAACCGCGCTAACCTCGGATTTGAGGTCATGCACGAACGTAACGCTCACAACTTCCCCTTAGACTTAGCGTCTGGTGAAACCACTCCAGTTGCGATGCAAGCTCCTGAAATCAAAGGCTAATTCTGATTAGCTAACTCGATTTCGCCCCCTCTTTCGGGAGGGGGTTTTTAATATTTTCCTGTAATCATTAACGCCATTCCTCCCAATCATTATTAAAAATAGATGTATCGGGAAACGCAGTG
>CAZTXK010000342.1:0-2652 GCA_964617275.1 uncultured Dactylococcopsis sp.
AAGGATCATGAATCAACAACCCCAATGGAAGCGAGACGGAGCCAAGAAAAAAGGGCGGAAAACGCCCCAACATGCTCGTCGCAAGCGGAAACAAATCAAGCACTGGCGTTCAGTACTGAAAAAATAGTTAAAAAAGTTTTTGTGTCAGGTGCATAATTGTCCAACCTACTGCGGAGATGTGAGTAGCATTAAGGGAGCAACTGAGAGCATGAAGTTCACCAAACAATTGCGGATGCTAGTGAGCCAAGATCAGACAGTTCAAGAGATTCCAGACTTATTGCTAAAAGGAAAAAAGACAGATCCCAACCATGTTCAAAGACGGATGCAACAACGAGCGATTAACTTTGACATGATGAAACTCGCGATCGCGTATGGAGAGGTTGAGTTTCATTCAAAAGCCAAGACTTGGACTTTATTAGATAAATGTCTTAAAGATACTCCATACTCTGATTTGGCTGACAAGTTACGAGGGCTACGATTAATTGCTCTACCTAAAATTCAGAATCAAATCATTTATGTGACCACAGTTTACTGGAGTTATTCCTTGCGGTATTAACTTCCATTAGTTGAACGATGGCAGCGCTTCTTTTTTTGGAGGCTGCCAACTTGAAGACGCATAGAAAATTGATCACTTAACTATTACGATGAACTCCAACAATCGATTTATTTCACCCGCCCTTGAAGATTTATCTTCCCTAAGAACTCCTCTAACTGAAGGCGAGAGAAAAGTCCTGGAATTATTTCATGAAAAGCTCCCCCTAGAATGGGAAATTTATATTCAACCCCACCTTAACGGTTTACGCCCGGACTTTGTTTTACTGAATCCGAAAGTAGGTATTGCTGTGTTTGAAGTAAAAGACTGGAACTTAGAGGCAATGCCTTATCGCGTCGAATTTTCTGAAACAGGTCTTCCTGAACTTTGGGCAACATCAAAAACGGGTCAAGATTTTCGGGTTAAAGATAATCCTGTTGAAAAAGTAATGCAGTATAAAGAAAGCATTGCTAACTTATACTGCCCGCGAATTGCCTATAAAAGTGCTAGCAATTATCAATACCAAGCAGTGATTACCGCTGGCGTGATCATGACAAAAGCTCTAACCAAAGATGTTACAAAACTATTCCAACCTTTTGTCGAAGATTTTAATTTAAATGCAAAATATCATCCGATTACTGGTAAAGAAGAACTAGAAAATAAGAACTTGAATGCGATTTTTCCATCTTCTAAATGGCGTTCATCTAAGTTAATGAAACCTCAACTTGCGAAGGATTTACGCTCTTGGTTGATTGAACCAGAATTTGCTAAAACTCAACGACAACCCCTCGAATTGAACTCAAAACAACGTGCTTTAGTCACTGCTTCTGGTGATTATAAATTACCGAAAACAGGTTATCGTCGGATTAAAGGTTCAGCAGGTTCAGGGAAATCTCTGGTCTTAGCCGGTCGAGCAACACAATTATCAGCAGAAGGAAAAGATGTACTTGTAGTTAGTTATAACATTACATTATGGCACTATTTGCGAGACTTAGCAGTTCGCCATGATGTATCAGGAAAGCGAGTTAATAGTATTGTTTGGTGCCATTTTCACGAATGGTGTAAACGGGTTTGTTGTGAGGCTGGTTGGCAAAATAAATATCGTGAACTTTGGAAAAAACTAAACGGTATTCAGGATCAAGAAGAATATCAGAGAATTTTGACACAAATTTTAGAAGTAGAATTAGTTCAGTTAACACAACAAGCAATTAACGAAAATATAGAATCTATTTCTACTTTTGACGCGATTTTGGTTGATGAAGGTCAAGATTATTATCTTGAGTGGTGGAATACATTACGCCAAGTCTGCCGAAAGGGTGGAGAAATGTTGTTAGTTGCCGATGAGAGCCAAGACCTTTATCAACGCACCAAGGCTTGGACAGAGGAAAAAATGGAGGGAGCAGGCTTTCAGGGACGTTGGACAACATTAGATACTTGTTATCGAACTCCCAATCAACTGATTCCTTATTTGCGACAATTTGCTGAAACTTATCTTGAAAATTCAGCCGTTAATTTGCCTGAACCTGATACAGCCCAAACGGAAATCAATTTAGCGCCAGTTCAAATGCGTTGGATACAAGTTGACCAAAGGGATACAGCACCGATAGCTACCCAAGCTGTTCTAGAGATGCCAATCTGGAGTGAACCGGATACTGTCTCTTATTCAGATATTGTCCTGTTAACCCAAGATCATCGTTCTGGTTTAAGGTGCGTTGAACTTCTAGAACAAAAAGGAATTAATGTCGCTCACGTTTTTGGAAAAACCCATCAAGAAAAGAAACCTCGTAAATTAGGATTTTACATGGGTGATGCAAAAGTTAAAGCAACAACGATTCATAGCTTTAAAGGATGGGAATCTTCTTCAATGGTGATAGAGATTAAACAAGTGGAATCACAAGAGGATTTAGCAACGATTTATGTTGCTATTAGTCGCCTTAAGCGTCGTATCAATGGTAGTTATTTGACAGTTGTTTGTTCCGAACCACAATTAGAAGCATTTGGTCAAAGTTTGGGTTCGGATAAGTTTAAGAAAGTTACTTCATCTACAGCAAACAAAAGAAAAGCTAGAGCAATTTAATATCTTCCTGATCTTTATAATGATCTTAATTCAGAGTAATATA
>CAZTXK010000343.1:0-1224 GCA_964617275.1 uncultured Dactylococcopsis sp.
CCAAGGGATTAGGGGGATAAACTGTAACTTGAGTTTTTAGAAATGGTATGACAGCAAACCACTAGCTAGCATTGGCAATTTGTAAACGAGTATTCAGCATCCGATCCATCCATTGTTCTAAGTAACGGCGATTGGCGCGTTTTTCCTCAATATCGGTGGTGTCAAAGGGATAAGGCGCAAGCCCTCGCACCGCCGCTGTTGTCACACAAAACATAGACTTCTGGAAACTTTGGCAAATTTTAACCAATAAGTCGCCTTCTCCTCGCCCCCATTGCTGATAAAATTCTGTTAAATAGTCAGGGAGAAAATGTCTCATATCCTGCATGAGTAGAGTGGGGGGAACTCCTGCTGTTCCTGTGGCAACCACATCCGCATTTAACGCCCCATAGGCAAACTCTTCTTGTTGGACAGGAATTTGATAGGCTTGGGCATTATAAGATACTAACCCTGGAAAGGGGCTTCCACGGAAGAAAATGGATTCCACATAGGGAACACCGGTATCAGGGAGAAAGGTTAACCCTGCTGAGTTGGGAATCAGATCATAGGTTTTTCCTCGTAAACTAACACTGTAAGTAATCGGGAAATTGGCATCTGCGACTAATCCATCTTGAATATGTTGAACGACATCGGGGATATTTTTAATTTCGCCGTTTAAGTAGCGATCGCTGAGTTCTAAGAAAATTTTACTCATGATCGTCCAAAAATCTCCCAAACCTTTATAATATGCCATTTGACGCATATGTTCGGTTAAAAAGTCTTCAAATACCAGATGAAAGCCTAGCATCAACGGGTTAAACTTAAACTTTTCCCGAATTAATTGATCAGCAACCTTTTTAAATTCTGGGGAGTCTAAATATTCATCTAAACCGCCACCCCCATGCCACATCATGACTCGCATGGTATATTCCGCATATTCATAATTAATGCGATCATGCCACCAGTGGCGCAATAATTTCTTGGGAGTCACTTCCCCATTAAAATACTTAAAGAAATTAAAGAAAACTAAAAACTGATTTTCGGCAATATATTTTAAGTTCTTAGCATAAGCATCTAAAACTACCCCATAACTCTTTAATATTCCTACCACTTCAATTAAGTTTTCTGGGGAATCTTTTAAGAGGGCTTCCCCTGCTTCTAAGCGATAGATATCTTCTGCTAGACGATGTTGAGAGCGTTCAAATTTTGTTGTAACCATAGGCTTGTTATTTGTTATTTGTTATTTGT
>CAZTXK010000343.1:1324-2647 GCA_964617275.1 uncultured Dactylococcopsis sp.
TTCGTTGTTTGTTATTTGGTAACTGTTCATTGTTACTTGTTCACTGTTAATTTTTGCCGTATTAAACTCAGATAACGCAGCCGTTTCGGTTTCACTCCAACGCACCAGCCAACTGGGTTGCAGCCCTAAAGTGACAATTAAAGCCGCGAGGACAATTGCGGGAATGCGGTCAGACCAAGGAACGGAAGGCAAATCACTAAACGCTTGCGGTAAACGCCCGAAAAAGACGCGATTAATCATTAACAAGAAGTAAACCGCCGTCAGTCCGGTTCCCACCATGCACAACAGGGTAGCAATAGTAAATGTGTTAAAGGCACTGCGAAAGACCATAAACTCAGTGATAAAGCCGACCATCCCCGGAATGCCAGCACTTGCCATTACCCCTATAATCATTAAACTGCCAATGATGGGTAAACCGCGCTCTGGGTTCAATAAGCCGCGTAAGGTATCCACATCTCGGGTTCCCGTTTTTTTACCGACAACCCCTACTAATAAAAATAATAACGCTGAAATGAGACCATGACTGACCATTTGCGCCATGGCAGCTACTAAACTGAGGGAGGTGGCGGTGGCGGCGGCGAGTAAAATATACGCCATGTGAGCAATGGAAGAATAAGCAACCACTCGCTTCATGTCTTTTTGGGAAATAGCAGCTAATGCCCCAAATAAAGCACTAATCGCTGCAATAATTGCCAAATACGGGGCAATCACTGCCCATGCTTGAGGAAATAAGCCCACACCAAAGCGCAACAGACCATAAGTTCCCAGTTTCAAAAGCACTCCTGCTAAAAGGACAGAAACCGGGGTAGAGGCTTCCACGTGAGCATCTGGGAGCCAAGTATGAAAGGGGAAAATGGGAATTTTAATCCCTAAGCCCACCAGGAGAATAATCAGGAGAATCATTTGACTCTCTATGGGGAGCATTTGGGCGCGTAAGGGTTCATAATCGAAGCTAGAAGCCCCACTCAGCCAAACCAGTCCTAAGAAGGACGCTAGCACTAAGGCTCCCGAAAGGGCGGTATAAAGCAAGAATTTTGTCGCGGCATAGCCTCGGTTGGTTCCTCCCCAAATGGCAATGAGGAAATAAAGGGGAATTAATTCAATTTCGTAAAAGAGGAAGAATAACAGCACATTTTGCGCTAAAAAGGCTCCTGCGGTTCCAGCCGAAAGAAACAGGAGTAGGGCGTAATAAAAGCGCGATCGCGCAATTTTAGGACTACTCGCATAAATGGCGACAAAGGTAAGAAAACTATTTAAGAAGATTAAGGGCAGGGATAACCCATCCACCCCGAGGGAATAAGTCAGTCCTAATTGTTCTAGCCA
>CAZTXK010000344.1:0-2614 GCA_964617275.1 uncultured Dactylococcopsis sp.
TTTTATTCTAAAATTAAAAATATATAGACGAAGCGCGATCGCGCCACAAACAATGCTAACCACAACAACAGATACCCTTCAGGGAGAAACCATCGAAGAATATTTAGAGATCGTCACCGCAGAAGTGGTTTATGGCAGCAATGCCTTAAGAGACTTTTTTGCTGGTTTTCGTGACTTTTTTGGCGGACGCACGGGAAGCTATGAGAAACTCTTTACTAAAGGACAAAAACAAGCAGTGGAAGAACTGACCAAAAGGGCTCAAAAATTGGGGGCAGATGCTGTGATTGGGATTAAAGTTGATACGGGGACGATTAATGTTGACGAGGAAGGAACTTTGTTGGTCATTACAGCAACGGGAACGGCCGTGAAGCTGAGTTAACTCCTAGTTAATACCCAGTAGCGGCTAAATCTAAACTGTAGTTAAATTGCACTCGTTTAACCGCCGTTTCAAACTTGCCATTTTGATAAAGCCACAGTAACCGATAACCCGGTTGAATCTCATCAAGGGCAAATTGGTCAGATTTGGGCTTAAATTGAATGGAACTAGAGGGGGAGGCTAAATAACGAACCCCAGCGCGATCGCGCTCAAAATGCTGGTGAATGTGACCAAATAAGACAAGACGTACTTGCGGATGCCGATCTAAAACGGCAAATAACTCTTCGGGATTTTGTAAACGACTGGTATCTATCCAACTAGAGTTGACAGAAAACGGAGGATGATGTAGCGCAACTAAAGTGGGAGTATCAGGAGAATTATATAATTGTTTATCTAACCAATCGAGAGTTTCCCCACTTAGATATCCATAAACTCGCCCCGGAACTGCGGAGTTGAGTAAAACAAATTGCCAGCCCCCCAATTGAAATGACTTGTCTCCATAGGTGGGAGGTGTCGTTAAGGTTTCTTGCATCAAGTCCAACTGATCATGATTCCCCGGTAGCCAATAGGCGGGAATTCTTAAAGGTTCTAATTGTTGATATAACCGTTGGTAAGAGGCGAGACTTTCATCTTGAGATAAGTCTCCAGTTAATAATAATCTTTGTGGTTTCGGAGTTAATTCTTTAATTTCCTCAAGCACAGCCTTTAAGGAGGCTTCGGTTTGTAATCCCAACAATTCTCCCTTAGAAGTGGCTAAAAGATGAGTATCAGTTACTTGAGCAATTAAAAGCGGGGAGGCTTCTCTCATTTTTTTGATTCAACTCACACTAAATTTCTGTCAGTACACAAAAAATAAAAGCCAATCCTAACAACTTAAGAAGGTTTTAATTTTGTGATCCTAACTATTTTTCTTAATTACCAGTTTACCTTTAAAAGAAACTGATTTTCTCAATAATTATTCCACCTTCTCGTTAAAGTGTAAGATTCGCGATTGACGGGAAGTATCACCGAATTGAAGATTTGATCGCGCTTTCTAATTTCTCCTGAGCTTCTTCCACTTCCATTTTTGAGACAATTAGCGGTGGAACAAATCTTAAAACTTTTGGACCAGCAGGGGCAATTAATAATCCTTGTTCCATAGCTAACTTAACAATCGTGATAGAGGTTAAGTCATTTTCAGGATTAATTTGTAAGCCATTAATCAATCCCCAACCACGTACTTCGGTAAAAAGATGAGGATAGGTTTGCGCGATCGCGCGAAGATGTTTTCTAAGTTGTTCGCCGCGAGCAATCACATTTGATAAAATTCCCTCCTTTTCAATGGTTTTTAACACGGCTAAAGCAACGCCACTACTAAAAGGATTCCCTCCAAAGGTACTGGCATGATCACCCCCTTGAAAAATATTGCAAAATTCTTTGCATAACATTGCCCCAATGGGAATTCCACCCGCTAATCCCTTTGCACTGGTGAAAATATCCGGTTCTACCCCTAAATTTTCATATCCCCAGTATTTTCCACTGCGTCCCATCCCCACTTGCACTTCATCAAAAATCAGCAAAATGCCTTTCTCATTACAAATTTTTCTTAAGCGGAGAAAATACTCTAAATCCCCAGGGCAAACTCCCCCTTCTCCTTGCAAGGGTTCAATTAAAATGGCTGCGACATTAGGATTTTCTGCAATCGCTTCTTCCATGGCAGTAATATCGTTATAGGGAACATAAGCAAACCCCGGAACAAGGGGATCAAAGTTCTTGTGATACTTCGGTTGCCCTGTTGCGGTAATGGTAGCGAGGGTGCGACCATGAAAACTAGCATGAGTGGTAAGAATCAGGGGATTTTCAATATTAAGAACCGTGTGGGCATATTTTCGAGCCAGTTTAATCGCCGCTTCATTGGCTTCTGCCCCAGAGTTACAGAAAAAAGCGCGATCGGCACAAGAATTTTCTACCAGCCATTGCGCCAATTCACCTTGTTCAGGGATATAGTATAAATTAGAGACATGATGAAGCTTTTGGACTTGCTCTGTTACTGCTTGCACAAAAGCAGGGTGAGCATGACCAAGGGTGCAAGTCGCAATACCAGCAACAAAGTCTAAATAGCTATTTCCCTCTGTATCCCAAAGACGACACCCTTTTCCCTCTGAAATAGCAATGGGAAACCGTCCATAAGTGGGCATCACATACTGATCAAAGGTTTGCGGATTAAAGGTAAGTTGCTCTAAACTCATAATTTCCTAG
>CAZTXK010000345.1:0-2610 GCA_964617275.1 uncultured Dactylococcopsis sp.
CCAGTTTGAAAAAATATCTAACTTCCGAATGGGTAGCCAAAGCCCACCGCATCGCTCGTTTAGATGCGGCCAAAGAAACAGAACTAAATTTTCCGAAAGACTGTCCTTTTACCATTGAAGAAATTTTAGATTTCAATTATTTCCCTGAAAGCTAACATGAAAATAAGAGTCAAACACTAAAAATCCTGAAAAGCGATCGAACATCGAACATGGATCAAAACGATGAACCCAGAAGAAATTAAAATTCTTATTCGTCAAGAATTACCCAACGCTCTCCAAGACTCTCAACTGCGGGATTTTATCATCCAAAGTGTGAACCAATTCTATGCAGGGAAACAGGAAACCGAAAGCCGTTTCGATCGAATCTTAGCAGAACTAGAGCGCGATCGAATCGAACAAGCTCGCAAATGGGAAGAAAACCAACGAGAAATCAGACGGTTGGACGAAAAAACCGATCGCACCTTAGCTCGTTTAGAACAGTATCAAATCGAAGAAGCTCGCAAATGGGAGGAACAGAAGCAACAATGGAAAGAGCAAAACCGTAAATGGGAAGAACACAATCAAAGATGGGAGGAAAACCAACGAGAAATCCGAGAGTTGAGAGAACAAAATAATCAGATGCTCCATGATCTGCAAAAACTCGACCAAAAACATGACGGTACAATTAGCGCACTAGGAGCAAGATGGGGGTTAAACTCAGAAAAATCCTTTCGTAACGCACTGGCTGGCATCCTATCAGATTCTTTTGGTGTAGAAGTGATTAACCTTAATGAATACGACGAACAAGGAGAAGTCTTTGGACGACCCGAACAAATTGAACTAGACTTAATCATTAAAAACGGCTTACTCATCATCTGTGAAATTAAATCCTCTATGAGTAAAGCTGATATGTACATCTTCGAGAAAAAAGTGCAGTTCTATCAGAGAAAACATTCTCGTCAACCCAACCGAAAAATAGTCATTTCACCAATGGTACATCCAGCCGCTGAAAGTGTGGCTCAAAAATTAGGAATCGAGGTTTACAGTTATGCAGGAGATGTCGAAAACATCAATTAAATCCCATCTGAAACAGAAAATCTCAATATATTAGCTTGCTGCGTAGAGTGGACCTTGCCAATCTTAAAATTACTTAGCGCGATCGCGCTCCTCAATGTCCCCATTAACTCCAAATTTTGGCAAGATTTAATTTAAATCCTTTCAAGACATCTTCCCCAGACAAAACAGTGGGCGCTTCTAGAATTTCTACCGCTTTTTGGGCGCGATAAATCGCAACTCGCTTATTTTTTGGTTCCAGTAACCAACCCAAACGACAGCCATTCTCCATATACTCTTCCATTTTCTCTGTTCCTTGCTTCCATGAATCTGACGGTGAAAGCAGTTCAAGGACAAAATCAGGACACAGTGGTAGAAATCCCCGTTTTTCCTCTGCTGTTAGTGCGTTCCATTTTTCTAGGGGAATCCAAGCAACATCCGGCGATCGCTGCGCCCCATTCGGTAACGAAAAGCCCCCAGAAGAATCAAACGTTTCTCCCAACCCAGTTTGGCGATTCCAGATCACTAGGTCAGCAATAAGTTTAGCATTCCAAGCACTGGTTTCTCCACCCGTAGGCGACATAACAATTAATTCTCCGTTGGCGTTAAGTTCTAGTTTGGTATCGGGGTTGGTTATACATAGCTGGTAAAATTGTTCCTTAGTCAATTGAATGACAGGGTTGAGATTGAGGGTGGTAGCACTCATAAGTTAACCGAATGTCGTTTTTTTTATCTTAGCGACAAGACAGCGCGATCGAATCTTTGATGGGCGTGAGCCTTCGGCTCAATCGCGCTCCTCAAATGGAAATTAGATTTTAATTATTTTCCCGAAAGCTATAGCAATATAATCTCATTTGTAAAAAGTTGATTAATTGATTTTCCCCTTTCAAAGCCAGAGCTTTAGTGAGGAGGTTAGGGGGGATAATAGGGGGGTAGCAAATTGCTATAAGATTAAAATAACCGTTGAAAACTAGAAATCTTGAAAACCGATAGCCTTTTTTACCGCTTGTTCCAGAATTTTCCACCCTTATTGTTTGAACTGATTGGAGTGAGTGTTACCAATAGTGAACAATATCAATTTCGTTCAGTTGAAATTAAACAGACTTCTTTTCGGATCGATGGCTTATTTGCGCCACCTAAAGAGGATACACAATCACCGCTTTTCTTCGTAGAAGTACAATTTTCAGGAGAAAGAGATTTTTATAGCCGTTTCTTTGCCGAAATTTTCCTCTATTTGCGCCAGTATCAGCCTTCTCACTCTTGGCGTGGGGTTTTAATTTATCCCACTCGCAGTTTAGATATTGGAGAAACTCAACATTACACGGAATTGCTTGAAAGTGACAGAATCACGCGGATTTATCTAGATGAACTAGAAGAAAATCCCGAAAGCATTGGGATATCCTTGTTGAAGTTAGTTGTTTCTCAAGAGGAAAGTGCAATGACTCAAGCCAGAGGATTAGTGAGACGAACACAAGAGGAAATTGAGGAGGGAACTACCCAAAGAGAAATTTTGGATTTGATAGAGACTATCATAGTGTATAAGCTACCTCGTTTAAGTCGGGAGGAGATTCAGGAAAT
>CAZTXK010000346.1:0-2584 GCA_964617275.1 uncultured Dactylococcopsis sp.
TAACGAGGAGAATAGCGACGAGAAGAAGCCGCCTTGGGTCGTTTTCTGCGCCTACCACTTAATTCTTCACTCACCTCCACAAAAATATCTCTTCTCAAAACTGGATAATTACTTACCCAAATATCTAATTGCGGAATATAAGCATCGGTTACCTTGCTAATGCGTTCTAAATCAGGATCTTTGGATAAAGCCAGCAACTCGACAACTTGACCGGGCTTAATATTGCGGTGGAGACGAAGCAGTGGCGCTTGGATTTGAATTTCAAAGCCATTTTGATCCCCCACTTGCAAATTAATTCGTCGTTCCCGATTTTCCACAATCACTAATTCCCCGTATTCATTAACGGTTTCCTCCGTTCCTACCAACTCCTCGCTCACAAATACTTCTAACACTTCTCCGCGCCAAAACCCCGCATAAGGAAAACGACGATAAGTGCCATTGCGTCGGGTTGCCCAATAGACTGGCGACCATAACCAGTATAATCCCGCGATCGCGCAAAACAGAGAAATCGTCGCTCCCCCACTATTGGTAATCGCCCCCAATAGCCAAATCACCACTACTCCCACAAAGGAAATTAGCAGTTTACGAAGGAAATCCGGCCAACTGCCAGCATAATAGCGATATTGTTGAGCAGTCGCCGTAAAGGGAATAAGTTGCTCAAATTTCTCCCGTGTAATTGGAATCAGCATAATTTTCAACGGAAAGGGCTGGCTCTTTGATTTTAGCAATTTTTGGGATCGGAGCCGAGCGTCTGGATTAAACTAGAAAAGCATCGTTGGAATTGCCAAGAGACTTATGCAGCCTGTTGATTTAACCACGCTTAGAGCCGTTTACGCCGAATTACGAGCCGGTTGGCTTCCCGCTCGTTTAGAACAAGTTTATCAGCGCGATCGCGCTACCATTGCCTTAGCCCTCCGCACCTTGAAAGGACGAGACTGGTTAACCCTCTCTTGGCATCCCCAAGCCGCTCGTCTTTGTATTGAAGATCCACCCCCCCGAACCCCTGACACCTTTACCTTTAGTGATCAAATCCGTCACCAACTGCAAGGATTAGCCCTCATTGCCATGCCCCTAATTTCGCCTTGGGAACGGGTAATTGACTTCCAATTCGCCCCTAGACCCGATGACCCCCCATTATGGCATCTCTATGGCGAAATTATGGGGAAATACAGCAACGTTATCCTCACCAACGCCCACCAAGAAATCATTACCGCTGCCCACCAAGTTAGTCCCGAAAAATCAAGTTTGCGCCCTGTTCAAACGGGAAAACTTTATGAACCGCCCCCACCCCTAACGGGAAATATCCCTAGTCGCGAGGAATCCCAAGCTAGTTGGCAAGAACAAGTGGGCTTAATTCCCGACCAACTAAAACGACAACTCTTAAAAACCTATCGCGGTTTGGGGCCAAACTTAGTCCAAGCCATGATTGAACGCGCTGGTTTAAATCCGCAACAAACCACCGACTCTCTCACCTCTGAAAATTGGACAGCCCTATTTCAAGTGTGGCAAGAATGGCTAGAAATCCTCGAAACGGAACAATTCCAACCCGGTTGGACAGAAACTGGTTTTACGGTTCTGGGTTGGGGTCTCATTAAACCTGTCGAGTCCGCGCAAACTCTCCTGAAGGAATATTATCAAGAGGAACTTAATCAACAAGCCTTTAAGCAACTCCATCACCAGCTATTACAGAAAGTTACCAATTTAATCAAAAAACAACAGCAGAAAAAAGAAACTTTCCAAAACCGTCTCCAACAGTCTGATGATGCGGAAATCTATCGTCAGCAAGGAGACTTATTAATGGCTTACTCCTACCAATGGCAACCCGGACTGTCTTCGATGCAGTTACCTGATTTTGAAACTGGGGAATTAATTACGATTCCCCTCAACCCAGAAAAAAATGCCATTCAAAACGCTCAAGGTTACTATAAACAGCATCAAAAACTGAAACGCGCCCGCAAAGCAGTTGAACCCTTATTAACGGCAACCGATAGAGAAATTAATTATCTTCAGCAGGTGGAAGCCAGTCTGAAACAGTTAGAAGGTTATCAACATTGGGGAGACTTACAAACCTTAAGGGAAATTCAAGAAGAACTCATTGACCAGCGTTATATTCTCCCTCAACGGGAACGAACTCCCACTGAGGAAGCAAAACCCATTACTTACGATACGCCCAGCGGTTATGAGGTGTTAGTGGGACGCAATAACCGCCAAAATGACCAGCTAACGTTTCGAGTTGCCACGGATTATGATCTCTGGTTTCACTCTCAAGAAATTCCGGGAAGTCATGTCTTATTAAGACTTCCAGCCGGGGCAGTTCCCGAGGAAAAAGATTTACAATGGGTTGCCAATATTGCCGCTTATTATAGTCGCGCCCGAGAAAGCCAACAAGTTCCCGTCGTTTATACGAAACCGAAATATGTTTATAAACCGAAAGGCGCTAAACCCGGAATGGCACTCTACTATCACGAAACAGTCATTTGGGGAAAGCCTCAAGAAGTTTCGACAGCAGAAGATTAATCAAGGCTTACTCAGTTATTAATCCGTGCGGAAAACTCTTGACTCTGGCTTTCCAAATAACAAATAA
>CAZTXK010000347.1:0-2557 GCA_964617275.1 uncultured Dactylococcopsis sp.
GAGATATCTCAAAAACTTGGAAAGAAATACCTGAGTTCGATTTTTTATTAGCTGGGTTTCCTTGTCAAGCCTTTTCTTATGCTGGCAAAAAACGAGGTTTTGGGGATACGCGAGGAACTTTATTTTTTGAAATTGAGAAAATTTTGCGTGCCTATCAGCCCAGAGGCTTTTTACTAGAAAATGTTAGAGGTTTGACGAGTCATGATCAAGGAAAAACTTTTCAAACTATATTAAAATCATTACATTATCTTGGTTACAAAACCAATTATCTTATCCTAAATTCAAGCGTTTTTGGTGTTCCTCAGAATCGGGTACGGATATATATATTAGGATTAAGAGGATGCGATGTACAGATGTCTTTGTTTTCTGATTTAGGAGCAGCTGATTCTCATAAATACAAAGATACATTTCAGACGCTTGATCTCTTTGGTAAAGAACATAAGCAGTCTAAAGTTAAAGATATTTTAGAAGCTAATGTGGACTCTAAATATGCGTGTAGTCATGAATTTACTCATTTACTCTCTAAAGCGATTAAGGGTAATTTTGAAAGCCTTCACGGTAAGCGTTTAATTGATTTTCGAGGTGGAAATTCTTTACATTCCTGGGAATTAGGTATTAAAGGGGAATGCACCGATGAGGAAATTGAATTTATGAACCACTTAATAGCCCATCGTCGAAAAAAAAGTTTTGGAACTCATCAGGATGGAAAAATGCTTACTCTAGAACAAATCAGAATGTTTTATGATCATCCAGATATTATGTCGATTATAAATAGCCTGATCAAAAAAGGATACCTGAAAGAATTAAATGGTAAATATAATCCCGTCTGTGGCAATATGTCTTTTGAAGTTTTTAAGTTTCTTGATCCTGAAAGTATATCTATAACTTTAACCTCATCAGATGCACATAGACTAGGGATTGTCCAGAATGGAAACCCCAGAAGGATTACCCCTAGAGAGTGTGCAAGATTGCAGGGATTTCCTGAGAATTATAAGCTACATCCTAATGATAAAATTGCCTATAAGCAAATTGGCAATTCAGTAACTGTTCCTGTGATTAGAGAGGTACTTTCTGATCTAATTCGTCATAATCCATCTCTACACCAAAAAAATGGCAATAAGGCTGATGAACTAAAGGCTTTAGCTTGACAGCACTCTAGTTTTCCACCTGTATTGAGCTGAAAACAGTAAACATAGCTAATAATTTCTATGAGATCCTATCGCAATTTACTCGCTAATTTAATTCAAAGATATCGCGATCGCGCTGACTTTTTGCTCATTCGTTTAGAAGAATCAGAAAGCACTGACATCCTCCTTAGGGGGGATAAAATTGAAAACCTCAGTGAAGAAGTGAACATTGGCGGGCAAGTCCGAGCCTGTTATCGCGGCGGCTGGGGATTTGCCAGTTTTAATCGCCTAGAAACCCTTTCCGAACGCATTGAAGACGCGATCGCTGCTGCAAGACTGGTGGGAACGAAACAAACCGATTTAGCCCCCATTACCCCCTTAGAAGCCACTTATCATCTTCCCTTACCGGCAGGGGATCCCCGAGACATTCCCCTTGCCGACAAAAAAGCCCTCTGCGATCATTACAATCAAGTCTTAAAAAGCCATGATCCCCGTATCACAAGTACCACTGTCGGTTATAGCGATATTACCCAACAAGTCACCATTGCCACCTCAGAAGGGACATTAGTGGAACAATCTTGGACAGACTTAGAAGGCAGATTCAGCGCGATCGCGCGCAGCAGTGAAACCGTACAAGTGGGACGAGAAACCACAGGATCCCGTCACGGATGGCAAGACCTCCTGAACCTAGAAGAAAAAATCATCACCGCCGCCGAAAGAGCCGTTAATGCCCTATCTCTTCCTAGCATCAAAGGCGACACCTATCCCGTCGTCATTGATCCCATTCTCAGCGGCTTATTTGTTCACGAAGCCTTTGGTCATCTTTCCGAAGCGGACATGATCTATGAAAACCCCGAATTACAGGAAGTAATGACCATGGGGAGACAATTTGGCCCCGAAACCTTACAAATTTTTGATGGGGCAGCGCCGCAAGGGCATCGTGGCAGCTATCAAGTCGATGACGAAGGAACTCCCGCCACCACTACCCAACTCATGGAAAACGGGATTTTAGTGGGGAGACTCCATTCTCGGGAAACCGCCGGGAAATTAAAAGAACGTCCCACCGGTAACGCCCGTTGTTTAGACTATCAATATCCCCCCTTAGTCCGCATGACCAATACCTGGATTGAACGGGGAGACACTCCTGTAGAGAAACTCTTTCAAGATATTCCCCTTGGGGTTTATGCTAAAAACTGGCTTGGGGGAATGACCAACGGCGAGATGTTCACCTTCTCTGCTGGTGAGGCTTGGATGATACGCGATGGCAAAATTGCTGAACCCGTAAGGGATGTCACCCTCTCTGGAAATGTATTTAAGACCCTTGCTAATATTGAAGCCATTGGCAATGACTTTTACTGGGATGAATCTGGCGGCTGTGGTAAAGGCGGACAAAGTGGCTTACCCGTCGGCTGTGGCGGCCCCAGTTTACG
>CAZTXK010000348.1:0-2553 GCA_964617275.1 uncultured Dactylococcopsis sp.
AATAACAAATAACAAATAACAAATAACAAATAACAAATAACAAATAATGAACTTTTTCAGCAAACCCTAATTATTGATAGTTTTCAGATATTCTTGAGGTCCCATTTCCTCTAATTGGGATTGTTTTTGTAAGACAGATTCTTCTAATTGGTGACGATAGGCTTCCAATTTTTTCGCAATGTCAGAATCAAACGTGGATAAAATTTGTATAGCAAGTAACCCGGCATTTTTCGCGTTATTAATGGCAACCGTTGCCACGGGAATTCCTCCTGGCATCTGGACAATGGAATAAAGGGAATCAACTCCCTGTAAATGACGAGTTTTTACAGGAACACCAATGACCGGTAAGGTGGTTAAAGAAGCAACCATTCCGGGTAAATGCGCTGCTCCTCCAGCACCGGCAATAATCGCTTTTAAACCCCGTTCCCTTGCTGTTTGAGCATATTTGACCATGCGTTGGGGGGTACGATGGGCGGAGACAATGGCAACTTCATAGGGGACAGAAAAGTCTTCACACAGCGCGATCGCGCTTTCCATTATTGGCAAATCGGAATCACTCCCCATAATAATTCCGACTAATGGCGTTTTGTCTGACATTGTTATTTGCTATTTGTTATTTGTTACAGGCTCTGATGAAGGGGCTCATACCAATCCTAAATCAGTTTTACCCCCGTTAGTGTAAGGATCACTTTTGACAAGCCAGATCATACTTCTATCATCAATTCGCAAATTTTTTCGCTGTATTAACAAATTCCTCAGGATCAACGGGTTTCACCAAATAAGCATTTGCCCCCAGCATATCTCCCCACATTTTGTCAACATTCGTTTCTTTGGTAGAACAAATAATAACGGGAATGTTTTTCGTTTCATCCTGAGATTTTAATTCTCGACATAATTCAAACCCACTTTGCCCGGGGAGAATGACATCTAAAATAATTAAGTCGGGTTTATTAGCTTTTACCTTATCCTCTGCTTCTTCCACACTAGAAACAGCAGTTACAGAAAACCCCGCTTTCTGGAGGTGGCTACTAAAGAAATTTTGATCGGTTTGACTATCTTCAACAATTAGGGCGCTTTTCATAGCTAATAGGTTTTGGAACTTCAATAGAACTTGCTTTAACAATTCTTAATTTTATCACTAAGGTTTCTTCGTAGCGATCAGCAACTTGCAAGATCATCCTTGAGTTATGGACTCAATTTTATCTCGCTGAGAAGGGAGAGATGTCGTTAAAACTTCTGCACCCTCTGAAGTGACCAGTACATCATCTTCAATGCGAATCCCTCTAACATCAGAAAATTGTTGCAGTCGCTCCCAATCTATCATATCGCCATAGGTTTCTTGAGTTTGGGGATCATTGAGAATTGCTGGCACTTGGTAAAATCCAGGTTCAATGGTGACTGTCATCCCAGGTTTTAAAGCGCGATCGAGCCTGAGATTCCCTAACCCAAAGCGGTGACTGCGTTCTCTCCCTGGCGCATAGCCGGCTAAATCGCCTAAGTCTTCCATATCATGGACATCTAAGCCTAACAAGTGTCCCACACCATGAGGGAAAAACAACGCATGGGCATCTTTAGCCAGTAAGTCAGAAACATTCCCTTTAAGAATGCCAATTTCTACTAATCCTTTGGTAATGATCCGCGCGGCTTGCCAATGAATCTCTTTATATTCCACATCAGGGGCAACTTTGGCAATACAAGCATCATGGGCGGCTAACACCAAATCATAAATTTCTCGTTGTGTCGGGGAAAACTCACCGCTTACTGGCCAAGTGCGGGTAATATCAGACGCATAGCCTCCCTTACTTTCCGCACCGACATCGGCTAATAGTAAATCTCCCGATTGTAGCGTGTGGGAATAATTTTCATTGTGCAGTACTTCCCCATGCACGGTGACAATACTCCCATAGGCAGGGGTTTGGTTATGGGCAATCATCACTCCTTCCATGGCAGCGCGAATTTCTGCTTCGGTTTTTCCAGCTTGGGTAGCTTGCATTCCTGCTTGGTGGGCTTGGATCGAAATTCCTGCAGCTTGGCGAATCTGCGCGATCGCGCCTTGATCGTGAGATAATCGTAGCTCAATAATTGCCTCAATTAAAGCCAAATCTTTTCCTTTTGCCTGACTCGGTTGGGGAATCTCTCGTTGTAAGCAGTGACATTGTTGTTGATAGGTGGTGGGATCAAACAGCGCGATCGTTGCTATATCTGGATCAGCAGGGGATAAATCTGCCAGAGGATACGCTCTATCCGCACCAATTTGAGCGGCTATTTGATCACGGCTTGGTTGTTCCCCACCCCATAAAATACTTTCTGCGGACGGATTATCCATAAACAGGGTTAACTTTCCTTGATCTAACTCAATGACCGCATTTTCCAAAAATAACCCTGCAAAATATAAAAAATGGCTACTCGGGCGAAAAGGAAAAGTATTCGCTGGAAAATTGCGAGCAGGGGCGCATCCTGACCATAACAGGGCTTTATCAGGAAATTTTTGGGCTAATCGCTCACGGCGTTGTTTTAGGATTGTTGGTAATGAGTTGTGAGCAGTCATAGCAT
>CAZTXK010000349.1:0-2512 GCA_964617275.1 uncultured Dactylococcopsis sp.
AAAAAAAGATGGGGCTGGAATGACCCCACCTGCTTCTTAACGAGAGGAGAACACTTTCCATATACTATAGCTTTATTGAAATAGATTGTCAATATAATTCAGAATTATTTTCAATAATCAGAACGATTGACAATTAGTAAGGGATCATCAACAATGATTTATGGGCTATTGGTTATCGTTGGTTTGATATGACCGATGACGCATGGCTAATAGGTGATTATTAATGGTTAATTGTGGAAGATGAGCTTTCAACTGCGCGTTTATGTCCCTGACCATCCTTTGATTAAGCATTGGCTAGCGGTGGCGCGAGACAAAAATACTCCCAATGCTTTATTTAAAACAGCGATGACAGAGTTGGGACGCTGGTTAACCTATGAAGCCTCTCGTCATTGGTTTGTTACTGCGGAAACTGAGGTAGAAACGCCATTAGCCTCTTGTTCAGCGACCATGATTAATCCGCAAGTGAATATTGCAGTTGTTCCCATTTTACGGGCGGGACTGAGTTTATTAGATGGAGCGCAAACGTTACTTCCTCTCTGTTCAGTTTATCATTTGGGGCTAGAGCGTAATGAAGAAACATTACAACCTAGTTGCTATCTGAATAAACTTCCTGAAGAATTTAATCCCGAGACCCGAGTTTTAATCTTAGAACCAATGTTAGCAACCGGCGGTTCGATTATGATGGGATTAGAGGAATTAACTCGTCGCGGGGTTAATCCAGAATTTTTACGGATTGTCTCTGTGGTGGCTGCCCCACCTGCGCTAAAGCAAATTGGTGAAACTTATCCGCAATTAAGAATTTATACAGCGTTTGTGGATGAAGAATTGAACGATCGCGGCTATATTGTTCCGGGTTTGGGAGATGCCGGCGATCGCGCGTTTGGAACTTAAGTCAAATAGGAGGAACTATGAGTGAACGAGATGGATTCAGCGGCGGCTTTTTATTAGGAACGTTAGTTGGTGGCGTTGTGGGAGGCGTAATCGGCGCGATCGCAGCTTCCCGTCAAAAAGAAGCCAATCAGGGCTTAAATTTCAGCAATGAAAATGGCAACAACTCAGAAGGTGATGAAAGCATTGAATCAGCCCGCCGTAGCCTAGAAGATAAAATCAGCCAACTCAATTTTGCGATTGATGATGTTCGTCAGCAATTGGGCGGTGTTAAAAATGAACAGTAAATTTAGAAGTCATTTAATCTCAGCTTAACTATCTGCTTTTTTCAAACGATTAATCCAACCTTGATTAGCTCGCAAAACTTCACAATAGGGGACATTAGAATCTAATAATAAATCAAAAACAAAGGGCTTAAATACATTGGGAAATAACCGATTTAAGAAGCGTTTAATTTTTAATCTCAAGAATAGTTCGGCAACTAAAATTTTACGACGGGGAAGGGCATAATCTGATAATTCTTTGAGAGCGTGAGCATCAGGAACTCTCTTTTCTGAAAATGCAGGTAGGGCTTGTTCCCAATTATCCTGATAGTGATCTAATAATTGATCAAAAATGAGGACATCTTCTAATCCTGCATTGCAACCTTGACCAATGGAAGGAGAAACGGCATGGGCAGCATCCCCAAGCATTAAAATTTTACCACCTTCATGGAAGCGATCGCAGCGTACCGTTAAAACTCGTGCGACACGACGTTCTAATAAGGCTTCTGCTTCTTTTTCTGGCATACAAGGACTAAAAAAGGGAAAGTTTGTCTTCATAAAGTCTAAAACATCTGTTTGACTGGAAAAGTTTTCAAACGGATTATTATTAGCATCAAAAACAATGACCCCATTTAGTTGCTCTTGCGGTTGAGGAACTAACAACATTCGCGTTCTATCTTTTAAGGTTTGAGCATGAATTGTATCTCGATCTAACTGCAGATCAGGGTTAGAAGGTTGCTGGAAAAAGATTGATTTGTAAGCATCGGGAACATAGCTTTCTTCACTTTCTAATCCTTTTTTCTCTGCTAAATATTGTCGAACGCGCGATCGCGCTCCATCTCCTGCCACAATGCGATCATAATTTACCGGAAGTATTTCCCCATTTTCTAATTCAATATTTGCGGTATTTTGCGTATCATCAAGGGCAATTAGTTTCGCATTAAAATTCAGTTTTAAACGACTGCCATAATCAGTTTTCCCTAAATGTTGTAGAATAATTTTAACCAGTTGGTTACGGTCAAGACAAATTAAGGGTTGTTTTCGAGGAATACGGCGGGATTTTTGACTGTAGCTAGTGGTTCCTGTAATCCAAACACCTTCTTGACAAACTGCCTCTTCTAAGCCCTCAATTTCCCGTAGAGCCTTGCGTCCGCGTTCTTGCAAATTAATAGGAAAGGTTCGTTCTGCCTCAAACTCGGTTTGACGAGGATCGTGGCGACGCTCATAAATTTCTACGTGATAGTTTTCTCGACGTAAGAGATAATGCGCTAATAATAAACCTGTTGGTCCCGCACCAATAATAACAACTTTTTCCGACATATCCTAATAATTATTTCGCGTCTAAAACTGTTTTAACAAAC
>CAZTXK010000350.1:0-2507 GCA_964617275.1 uncultured Dactylococcopsis sp.
ATGCTTCCCGGTCATGTGGCGGGATTTTATACCCATCAAGAAACCCACATTGACTTACCGCAGTTAGCTGAATTTTCCCACGGTGAATTAATTCGCGATCGCGCCGTTGGTTTGGATATTCAGAAAAAACAGGTTCTCTGTAAGCAACGTCCGCCCCTTCCCTTTGATTATGTCTCCATTGATATTGGTTCTACCCCTTCTATGGGAAATGTTACGGGAGCAAAAGACTACGCGATTCCAGCGAAACCGGTTCCCATTTTCCTCCAACATTGGCACGAATTTTTAGCCACTGTAGAATCTAGCCCCAATCAACCCCGAAACATCGCGATTGTTGGCGGTGGGGCTGGTGGCGTTGAGCTAGCTCTCAATATGCAACAACGGTTACAACAGATGACTAATTCCGTTTCTATTCACTTACTACAACGGGGAGAAGAATTATTGCCGCAACACGGGAAATGGGTACGCCAAAAGTTACAACAGTTATTAACCCAACGGGGAATTAAACTCTATTTAGGAGAAGAAGTTACCGAGGTATTTCCCGATAAAGTAGTTTGTGCTTCCGGAATGACTTTAGAAACCGATATTGTTTTCTGGGTAACTCAAGCAACTTCCCCGAAATGGATTCAAGAGAGTGGATTAGCCACTGATGAAAAGGGATTTATCTTAGTTAATGAGTATTTACAATCGGTTTCTCATCCTTTCGTCTTTGCTGCGGGGGATATCGCCACCATTAAAAATCATCCTCGCCCGAAAGCTGGTGTTTTTGCTGTGCGACAAGGAAAGCCTTTATTTCAAAATTTACAACGGACGATTTTAGGAAAACCTTTAAAGCCTTATTATCCTCAAAAGTCTTATCTCAGTTTAATTGGAACTGGAGACAAAAGCGCGATCGCGTCTTGGAGAAACTTAGGCTTTCATCACCCCTTACTTTGGCGTTGGAAAGATCGCATTGATCGTCAATTTATGGCTCAATTTCCCAATTCATCAAAATAACTTATAAAATTAGGATTTAATGCAGAGAGTCAATAGAGATTATCAAGATGAAACCTAAAATTGCTAAGTGGCGTTATAAATTGCTCCTACCATTATTCATTCTGGCAATTCCTTGGATTCAACAAATTCTTAGTGTTTTATTATTTCAAGGAAATTGGGATATGGCGGTTCATCCGCGTTCCGTTTCTGGAATTTCGGGAATCTTTTTGTCTGCTATTTCCCACAGTGACTTTGCCCACTTAATTGCTAATAGTATTGGGTTTAGCATTTTTAGTTGGTTGATTTTAATCAAAAGTGAGCGAGATTTCTGGGCTAGTTTATTAATCGGTTGGATTGGAGGGGGATTTTTAAGTTGGTTATTAGGGCCAAATAGTGCCCATGGTTTGAGTGGGGTTGTCTATGCTTTATTCGGTTATTTACTGGCAATTGGTTGGTTAGAAAAACGCTTACTACCGCTAGGACTTTCCGTGTTCGTTGCCATTAACTATAGCCATCTAATATGGGGAGTTTTTCCCACACAACCAGGTGTTGCTTGGTGGGGACATTTGTTTGGTTTCTTAGTAGGAGTGTTTACTGCTTATGGGGTTTACAGAGAACCAAGGGGTCATCATTAGGGTAAAGCAATGAAAATCAAAGCGTTAATTCAAGCCGAATTAGAGCGTGTTCCAGAAGAACAGTTAGAGCAAGTTTATCACCTAATCAGAGAGTTCAATGAAAAGAGCAATGAATCTGCTTCAGACTGGGATGCTTTAGGAGATTTGTTAGAAGAGTGCAAAGTAGAAACAGGAGTAAACGATCTTTCTTATCAGCATGATCATTATTTACGTCGTGACGCAACAGAGAAGAATTAGGGAAACGTTCACCTGTGATGTGATCGGCACTTTGAGCAAGCGGGTTTTATTCATTTAACGAAGCCTTAAATCTGTTGCTACGATCGCGCATCAAGCCCTTGAACTTATTAACTTTGCATACACCCAATTATCTAGACCCTTGAAATATGTCAATACCTAGATTAGAATCATTTTATAAGCCTTTAAACTAGGTTATTACAAAGACAAGCCTAAAATAGACTAAAATCATAGTATAGGTGCATATATAGATTTCGGCTATATAGCTAAAGTTAAATATACAGTTTCAAATCTAGTATATGTCTATTTTCTATAAGGATTAAGGATGAAGATATGGCTACTACACCGTTAGATGAAAACAAGGAATTAGTAAAAGTTACTGAAAAAGTTCCTGAAAAGGAAGCCTGGCTATATCAAAATACAGAAGCATTAACTAAGGTAATTCAAGGTTTGAAAGAAGCGCGTCAAGGTCAATTTTCCGAGTTACCGCCAGATATAGATGCAGATTTGGAATGGCTTGAAGATGTAGATGATGATCCAGATGAGTGGATTGATTGCTAAAGTAGTACAGAAAAAAAACATAAACAGGCATTAGCTTTGATGTCTGTTTGATTTATATATCTTCATGTATACAATAAAGTGGTCAAAGCAGGCTCATTCTGATTA
>CAZTXK010000351.1:0-2507 GCA_964617275.1 uncultured Dactylococcopsis sp.
CCAAACATTTGAGAATAGAAATAAAACTCCCCATCTAACGCCCGTTTGATATTCTCAGCGCGACGGAAACCATGTTGTTCCCCTTCAAACGGCACATAAGCCACCGGTAATCCTTTTTCCTTAATGGCAACCACCATTTTCTCCGCTTGATTGGGCGGAACCACCTTATCTTCTAAGCCTTGGAAAAAGATAACAGGACACGATAATTGCTCTGCATGATAAATCGGCGATCGCGCTTTATAAACGTCCTTCTCTTGGGGATATTTTCCCACAAGGTTATCTAAATATCGCGATTCAAACTTATGGGTTTCCTTTGCCAACGCTTCTAAATCACTCACCCCATAATGACTTGCCCCGGCGTGAAACACATCCCGAAATGTCAACGCCGCCAAAGTAGTATAACCGCCAGCACTTCCCCCTGTAATCGCCAAGCGGTTCCCATCCACTTTCCCCACCTTCGCTAAATACTGGGCCACATTCGCACAATCATCCACATCAACAATTCCCCAATTCTTGTATAACCGTTGTCGATATTCGCGCCCATAACCGGTACTTCCGCCATAATTGACATCTACAAAGCCAAAACCGCGACTGGTCCAGTATTGAATTTTCAAATTAAAGCGGGGACTGGTGGCTGCTGTGGGGCCGCCATGACTTTTCACCACTAACGGGGGTAAGGTATTGTCTGGGGCAGTGTAGTCCTTATTTTGGGGCGGATAGAACCACGCATAAGCGGTTTTATCCCCAGTTGTAGGGAAGGCAATGGGTTCAGGAACCGACAAATAGCCCGTATCAATATCTAAATTGGTCGCTTGTTTGAGAACGTCCTGTTCTCCTGTTTTTAAGTTCATCTGGACAACAGAGGTCGGAGTGGTTGGCGAACCGCCAAGAAAGACAATATTCTCCCCTTGGGCATGAATTGACCCGATATCGGTGTACCCGACATCAAGAGTATTGAGGGTTTTTGTCTTGAGGTCTAACGTCGCAAGATACCACTGTCCATTTTGGGTATAAGTACAAACAATTTTCTCTGAAGAAACAAAATCATATAAGGATAAGCCAAACACCCAATGGGGAGACCCAAATTCCGCTTCCATCTCACATAACGCTTCTACTTCCCCATTAGCAGTCAAGCGATACAAATTCCACCAGTTGTTACGGTCAGAAACGAAATACAACTGTCCATCTGGTGACCATAGCGGGTGACAAACTGCTTCTCCTTCTCCCCCTGCAACCACCTGAATATCGCCAATTGTGCCATCATCATTCACGTTCCCGATACACAGCCGAGTATTATCCCAAGGCATATTAGGATGATTCCACTGTACCCAAGCTAGGGTTCTGCCATCAGGACTCAGCCGCGGGGAAACATAAAAATCACAACCTGAAACGAGAGGGGTAACCCTTCCTGTGTTTAAATCAATGCCAGCAATATAATTTTGGGGTTCCGCATCCACTGTATTTTCGTTATCTTCGCAAATCCCGATCGCGCGATTGCGCTGTTGATCTAACAATAACTCAGCATAACACCGTTTTGTCTCCGTCGTTAACGGCACTGGTTCCGCATCAGGAGAAGCCTGTTTATAAATCCGTTGGTCAGCAAAATTGGAAAAATAGATCGTCCCATCAGTTACTAAAAACGCGCCACCGCCATATTCATGCACCCGAGTACGAACATTATAAGGCTGCGGCGTGACATCTTTTACTTTTCCTTCCTGAGTGCGCCGTACTAAAACCGAACGTCCCCCTTCTGAGGGTCGTCCTTCCAACCAATAGATATCTTGATTATCATAGACGACTCCACCTAAGCCAATACTCTCAGCAACAATTAAATCAGAGGTAATGGGGGACTTCCAACTGCCAAACGGGGCAACATTTTGACTAGACATTGTTATAAAATGACGGAACTGCACCCTAAATCTTATCAAGAAACAAAATAATTAGAGTGAAGGAGAGCGCGATCGCGTACTCTTTTACTGGTAAATGATAACTAATTAGCGATCGCTGTTATATTGTTGAGCAACATTAATCAACATTCTCAAAGCAGAATTAACCGCTTCTTCATCAGGAAAAGCAGCCGCCACATCAGGCGCTAACCGCACTAAGTTAGTTCCAGCGCGGTATCGATCAACATACTTGCCTCTGATACCTCCTTCTATTTGAGCAAAGTCATATTCAGACCGTAATTCATCTTCCATTTCGTTATTCAGTTCCCTGTTCATAAAACCTCCTCTCCTTTGGTGTTGCTTTTCGGGCGCTGATGAGTCTTATGTTTGTGCCTCGATCAGTATGGGCAACAACTAAAACTTGCCCTAAACTGGACATCCCAATAATAATGTAACGATTTTCTCCAATCGAATGATCGGGATCGGGAACAGTTACGGAAAGTGGGTCATTAAAAACAGTTCCAGCTTCCTGAAACGAAACATTATGCTTTTTTAAGTTAACTTTTGCCTTGTCTGCATTCCATTCAAACTCCATTTCCACTTATAACCACCGATAATTAA
>CAZTXK010000352.1:0-2501 GCA_964617275.1 uncultured Dactylococcopsis sp.
GTTGTCCGAATTTTAGAGAATTTGGGTTTTGTAGAAGTGCGTCAAAAAGGGTCACTAACTACGATGAAACCTCTTTAAGCGCAACTTTCTAGCCAAGCCTTGATTTCCGCTTCACTGCTTAAATCTAATAACGCTTCTCCTAAGGCTTCCAATTGTTCCACAGATAGGGATTGAACTTGCGTTTCCAGTTCTGAGTTTACAGTTCCCAGTCGCCGTTTTAGCAATCTTAATGCAAACGCGATCGCTTCTTGTTTACTCCCTTCTTGTACAATATCCTGATAAATAACTGATTCCTTCATAACTTTTGACCTCAAAATTTTTCTAACTACCTCTTTGTTTAATTTTAACCCTGCTAAGAGTGCAGTTGAGGCGGCAATATTCCTTTTTTCAGTTGTATTTTCAATTTTTTCGATTTCTTGCGCCACTTGTTGTAGAGTTCCACTTGCTTCCCTTGTGTTTGCCAAAACAGCAAAAGGGAATAATCCTGAAGACTTTAAAAACTGCTCTGTTGGTTGTTCCCATAAGCGAATAATGTCAAAACTGGCGGTGAGATTATCAATTTCAAATTTATTTTGAAACACCAAAGGAGAATTAGACGGACGCAAATAAACAATAATTTGACGGACAGAAAGAGTGGGATAGCGACGATAGAGTCTTAAGCGATAATCCGCCATGCGAAAGGGAAGATCAGCTTCAGGAGAGGTTTGAAACTCCAGATGAAGAATCAGTTGATCTGATTTCAAAAAAATGACAGAATCAGCGCGGATGGGTTCAACAGAGAGTTCTGAGGGTTCTAATTTAGTTAAGCGAAGCGGTTGACCGAGTAACCACCTGGCGATATCTCTGGGGAAGGTTTCTGCAATAAATTTACAGGTGTTGTCGTACATTGACTAACCAAATCACTGGACAATAATTGACATCCTTGTTTTTTATTGTTCGGTTAGTCCAGTCTCAGCCTCTTAGTAGGCTACGTTATTTAGGTCAGGACACCCTTGGGTGCTTTCCAGCCCTCTGCTCTGTCGCTAGTAGTTAAACAGGTTCAGGTGATTCTCGAAGCCCGGTGCTGCTAGCCCAACAAGCCTTAATAACATTGACAAGGAACACTTCACCCGATTAATCGGAGTATCCATTATGTCCCAAAATTATGTTTTCGTCTTAGATAAAGATAAGCAACCCTTAGACCCCACTCACCCAGGTAAAGCCCGAAAGTTGCTAAAAGCTGGTCGAGCGAAAGTCTTTCGGCGTTACCCGTTCACCATCATCATGCAAGATTTGGAGGTTAAAGATTGTGTCACCCACCCTCAGCAATTTAAGATTGACCCAGGCTCGAAGACTACAGGTTTAGCTATTATCCAAGGAAAGCGAGTTCTTTGGGGTGCTGAGTTAAGCCACCGAGGATACCAAATTAAAGAAGCCTTAACTTCTCGTAGAGCAATCAGACGTTCTAGACGAAATAGAAAGACTCGGTATCGTCAACCTCGTTTCCTGAATCGGAAACGCCCAGAAGGCTGGCTACCCCCTAGTCTCCAATCCCGTGTTGACAACATTATGACGTGGGTTAAGCGACTTCAAAAAGTCTGCCCGATCAAAGGGATTTCTCAAGAGCTAGTAAGGTTTGACTTACAGAAGTTAGAAAATCCTGAGATTAGTGGTATCCAGTATCAACAGGGAGAATTACAAGGGTATGAAGTTCGAGAATATCTGTTAGAGAAATGGCAAAGAAAATGTGCTTACTGTGGGGTGGAAAACACCCCATTAGAGCTTGAGCATATTAAACCACGGAGTAAAGGAGGTTCAAATCGAATCAGTAATTTAACCCTAGCTTGCCACGAATGTAACCAATCCAAGAGTAACCAAGAGATTAAAGATTTCCTGTCGGGAAAACCCGATTTACTAAAACGGATTCAATCTCAAGCCAAGAAACCCTTAGCCGATGCCGCGGCGGTTAATGCGACTCGTTGGAAACTCTACGAATCTCTGAAAGAGACAGGATTAGAGGTGGAGACAGGATCAGGAGGATTAACTAAATTTAACCGTACCCAAAGAGGTTTTCCTAAAACACATTGGTTAGACGCGACTTGTGTTGGGAAATCAACTCCCACTTCTCTCTATGTCAAGACGGATAATATCTTGTCAATCAAGGCAAGGGGGCATGGTTGTCGTCAAATGATTCAAATGGACAAATACGGGTTTCCAAGAAAGGGTTACAAGCCGAAAAACCCTCCTAAAGACTGGAAAACAGGAGATATCGTCCATGTTATAGGAGGGAAGAAAAAGGGGATACGTTCCGCAAGGATAAAAACAGTAAGGGCAAAAGGGAGCTTTGATTTGAGAGTAAATGGAAAGGTAGTAAGTGTCTCTCGTAAACACATTCAATCAGTATTCAAGAATGACGGATACGAGTATGAAGCCCAAAGAAGTCCAAAATTGTCCAGTAAATAGAAAGGAGTCTAATAACTCAGGAAATGGGAGGAAGAGGTTTCTTCTTCAAGGTGATGATT
>CAZTXK010000353.1:0-2491 GCA_964617275.1 uncultured Dactylococcopsis sp.
GTTATTTGTTATTTGTTATTTGTTATTTGTTATTTGTTGTTACGATTGAGTCATTGGCTTCTTGATCTTCTTGATCTTGATTGGTTAATTCTAAAAAGACATCTTCTAAGCTAGGTTTATCTCGTTGCATTTCGTAAAGATGTAGCCCAGAGTTAACAATAAAGGTGGCAATTTTATCCCCGGGTTCGGTATTGGGAAGACAAGTAATTTTGAGTTGACAGCGATCGCTGTTTTCTAGGGGGGAAACGGTGACAGAAGAAATTTCTGGAAGGGTGTTGAGAGTGCTTTTAACTACGTCAATATCGCCGCCGACATTGAGAGTATAACCGCCGCCGCCAGCTAATTCTGTCATTAAATTATCAGGACTATTGGTAGCGACGACTTTACCATCAGAAATAATCGTAACGCGATCGCTGATTAGACTCACTTCTGAAAGTAGATGAGTGGAAAGAATAATCGTATGTTGTCCTGCTAAACTTTTAATTAAATTTCGTACCTCAATCATCTGACGGGGATCAAGTCCGATGGTGGGTTCATCTAAAATAATGACAGGGGGATCATGAACAATCGCTTGGGCGATTCCCACCCGTTGACGATATCCTTTCGAGAGTTTGCGGATTAGCGTATGGCGGTAATCTTCTAAAAAGCAGCGTTCAATGGTAGTATTGACCAGATAAGCGCGATCGCGCCTCGGGACTCCTTTTAGTTGCGTCACAAACCCTAAAAACCCCTTTACCGTCATATCTAAATATAAGGGAGGACGTTCGGGTAAATAGCCAATGCGTTTACGCACCGCCAGAGACTGTTTATGAACTTCATACTCCCCAATGCTGGCGGTTCCTGCACTGGCGGGAATATATCCCGTTAAAATCCGCATGGTGGTTGTTTTCCCCGCGCCATTGGGGCCAAGAAAGCCTAAAATTTCCCCTTCTCGCACAGAAAAGGTAACATCAGATATAGCAGGAGTCGAACCAAAAAATTTACTGAGATTTTTAACTTCAATCATAGAAAACTGTGAGGGGAAATAATCGTTGATGCGTCGTTATTGTCTATTCTGGATTACCTTAAATGTTACTTTACTTGCTACAGCTTCCTCAGCGCAAGAAGCCGATTCCTCTCTTCCCTCTCCCGTTACGCCCGTTATGGAACTTCAAGATGTCCATCCCACGGATTGGGCTTTTAGTAGTTTACAACAACTGCAAGAGCGTTACCAGTGTCTGCAAAGCTATCCCGACCAAACTTTTCGCGGGGAACAAGCAATCACGCGCTACGAATTTGCTGCTTTTCTCAACCATTGTTTAAGTCAATTAGAAGAGAATATTACCAGCGAAGAACAAGCTATAATTGAACGCCTCGAAAGAGAATTTATCCGAGAACTAGCAATTTTAAGAGGAAGAGTTGATGCCGTAACGGCTAGAGTCCGAGAATTAGAAATTACCCAATTTTCACCGAATACCAAGCTGCGAGGGGTGGTTAACTTTGTCGCAACCAAGTCTTCTCAAGCCGAAGAGAATCAAAACATTGTTTTCCAGACAAGAACCCGTCTCAATTTTGAAAGTAGTTTCACGGGGCGCGATCGGTTGTTAACCCGTTTCACTGCTGGTAATAGTATCACCCCTGATCTCGCCTCTGGCAGTAGTGAATTTACCCAAACTCATCAATGGCGCGGCAATAGCGACAATGACTTGTTTTTAGACAAACTTACCTATCGCTTCCCCCTAAGTGATAATACCCTTGCGATGATTAGCGCAACTGGAGGGGAACATCGCGACTATCAGATAGCGACGAATCCTTTTTTTGATGACGGAAATGCTGGAACCACCACCCTTTCTAATTTTGCCCAACGCAACCCCATTCTCAGCTTAGGCGGCGGAACAGGAATCGCCTTTTCTCAAGAAATTCCCCCCTCTGTCTCCCTTGGGATTGGTTATTATTCCTTAGACAGCAGTAATCCCGAAAAAGGTTTATTTGATGGCTCTTATAGCACAGGCATTGCCCTACAATGGGAAGCAAGAGAACGTCTTTCCTTAAGTTTCAATTATTTACATAGCCACTTTGAACAAGGAGAATTTGGCTTTAATGATGGTCTTGATTCTCCCTCCCCCATTATGGGAACAGCAATTGTAAATGACACGCTGCGTCAATTTCCCACCGTTAGCAATGCTTATGGCTTAGAATTTTTTTGGCAACCTCAGCAAAAACTTGGAATTGGGGGACAGTTTGGTTACACAGATATTCAGACCCTAGGTAACGGAGACGGAGAAATTTGGAACTATTCCCTCTCCCTCGTGCTTCCTGATCTGGGTAAAGAGAATAATCTCGGGGGAATCATCATTGGCGCACAGCCTTATTTAGGCAACTTAGGCGATCAAAATATTCCTAACGCCACCCCTTGGCATTTAGAAGCATTTTATCAATGGCAATTTAGCGACCAAATAGCTATCACTCCCGGCTTCATTTGGCATCTTAATCCCAATCAAGACGCGGCTGA
>CAZTXK010000354.1:0-2471 GCA_964617275.1 uncultured Dactylococcopsis sp.
AGTGAGAAGCAAGAATCTCCCGTTATAATCTTTGATTTAACGGGAGAGCGTCAAACATATCACGGTTTGAGGAAGGTGATCGCCTTTTCTGTAATGAGTCTTAAAACTTGGTCATTAGTCATTGGTCATTAGTCATTAGTTTACAAAGGACGAAGGACAAAAGACTAACAACAAAGGACAAAGGAATCAAGAAGGTAGAGAAATTTCAGTTCCCGCCCCTTCATTAAAATGTCCGCCAGCAGGTACCGATCCCGAAAAGACTAAGCCCCGTTGAGCATCTAAACTTAAAATCGCCCCCTCTCGAATTGTTTCCGTTGCCCCTTCAAACCCAACAATCACGGGAATCCCTAAACGTAAGCCAATTACCGCCGCATGACTGGTAAGACTGCCTTCTTCCGTAATAATGCCGGTGGCTTTGCGAATTGCCTCCACATAATCGGCATTGGTATAGGGAACCACTAAAATCTCTCCAGGGCGGAAATTCCCCACCTCCTGTGAAGTCTTCGCAATACGGGCGCGACCACTCACCGTTCCGTGACCAATGCCCACACCGCGACCTAAAACCGCAGTTACCACTTCTACCTTAATTAAATCAGTTGAACCAGCAACCCCTTGTAACGTGCCAGCAGTCATCACCACTAAATCTCCTTCTGAGAGTAACCCTTTCTCTTGGGCAACATTCAACGCAGCCTTAAAGGTTTGTCCTGTGGAGGGTAAATCAAGCACCAACAAAGGGTTAACTCCCCACACCAGTTGTAACTGCCGGGCCACATCCACATGAGGTGTAACTGCTAAAATTGGGGTTTGCGGACGAAATTTCGAGACATTTCTCGCAGTTGCCCCAGTTTTCGTTAAGGTCATAATTGCCGAGGCATTTAACTGACGGGAGATTTGGCTCACCGCACTAGAAATAGCATTGGGAATAGTGCTAGTAGTGCCAGGATTTTCGGAGGGGGTGGGTTCTTCTCTCTCGATACGACTAGCAATTTTCGCCATCGTTGCCACGGCTTCCACCGGATATTTCCCCACGGCTGTTTCATTGGATAACATGACCGCATCTGTCCCATCTAAGATCGCATTTGCCACATCGGAAACCTCAGCACGAGTGGGACGGGGATTATTTGCCATACTATCCAACATCTGAGTGGCAGTAATAATGGGAATCCCTAAACGGTTCGCAGTGATAATTAATTGTTTCTGTAAAACCGGAACATCTTCAGCCGGCAATTCTACTCCTAAATCCCCTCGGGCAACCATTACCCCATCACACAGGGATAAAACCGCTTCCATTTGTTCAATGGCTTCGTGCTTTTCAATTTTGGCAATGACGGGAACAGACTTCCCAGCACTGGAAATAATTTCTTTGATTTCTAAAATATCTTGCGGGTTACGAACAAAACTTAAAGCAATCCAATCCACCCCTTGATCTAACCCAAACATTAAGTCACGGCGATCTTTATCCGTTAACGCGCGAACTGAGAGATAAACCCCCGGAAAATTCACCCCTTTATTATTAGAAAGAACACCGCCAAAAACAACCCGACCATGAACTTCTTTTTTCTCGGGATAAACGGCTTCTACTGTCATTTCTACACGACCATCATCGAGGAGAATAGTTGCGCCCACCGGAACTTCATCGGCTAAGAGATCGTAGCTAACATAACTTCTTTCTTGCGTTCCCGTGATGGGATAACTGGTGAGAATGAAGGGATCGCCTTTTTCTAAGGTAATCGAACCATTTTCAAATTGACCCAGGCGAATTTTGGGCCCCTGTAAGTCTTGTAAAATTGCTACGGGTTGATTCAGTTCAAAGGCGGTTTGGCGAATGAGCCGAATGCTGCTTTGGTGATCTTCTTGCGTTCCATGAGAAAAGTTTAATCGCAGGGTTGTTGCCCCAGCTTTGATTAAATCACGGAGGACATCAGGTTTTAGGGTTGCAGGGCCAACGGTGGCAACAATTTTGGTTCGGCGGGATATATTTTGCAGTTCCATAGACATTCTCAACAAGCACTAGGAGGAAGCCACAAAAGTGGGTAAACAAGGTCTTTGCTATCTTCTCACAAATTTTGTGGTTAGCAAGTAGGGAGTGGAGAAATTATAAAGATTTTACCGAATCATATCCCGCCTGAAAATCCTTGTTGCAGTGGCTAATCAAAAAGGGTTTCTAAATAAACTTGAGCGCAATTGCGGTAGGTTTGTGGGCTTTGCTCTACTTTATTTTGACTATTCTGGAGCAAAAATAGGGATAAAGCCGCCGCTAAGACTCGATCTTGATCCCAATTGGGATTCTCTTCAAGGTAGCGTTGTAAGGATTCGTGGAGTTCTTCGGGAATTTTGGCGGAAAGACTAACATTTGTTTTCACAGCGACCCTCCAATGGTAATGGCTGTTGCTTGATGGAACTAGGTGTTTAATCTCTGACCTAGTCGCTCTATTGTCGTCTATTAGGGGGGCAGATTGTCAATCTTTCGT
>CAZTXK010000355.1:0-2469 GCA_964617275.1 uncultured Dactylococcopsis sp.
TATTAGTTACAGCTATAAATTTTTCATGAGTTTGTTCGCCCCATAAACTTAATTTGCCATAAGGTCTTTCTCTAACGGTATCGAGATTAACCCATCCCTCTGCTTCTCCCGACCAACCCACAGAGATACTACGTCCTGCGATAACTTGGACACAATTCTTACTTGTGGGTTCAGAAGTAACTTCTGCCCCGCCGCGTTGAATTCCATAAGTGAACCAGAAGGGGCGATTATTCCGACTGATTTGCTGAGAAACAGCTTCTTTTAGTTCCACAATGTTGCTATCTTGCCCATTATTTCCATTGGGATAGAGTTTTTTCAAAATTGGTATATCTTTTTGATGTAAAAGGGGTAAAAGATAGTTTCCCCATAAACCTTCTCTGGTATTGCTGGGGTCAATATTGGTTACTCTGGGATTAATTTTGGCATTGAAAAAGTCTTTATAGGGAACGGTTACGGGTTTTTCATTACTAGGCCAAGTAGAGGGAACATATAGTTCGATTTCATCATTCTCTTTTGCAGGAGTCCGTTCGATTACCAGTAACATCGGCAGGACACTAGCATCCCAAATTTTACCTGCAAACTCTAACCAAACCACTTTTCTGAGGGTGGCAGTTCCCTGTGGGTAGAGCAATTTCCAAACTTTAGCGGCTGCTTCGGAATTGGCATATCCACCACTAACGACCATTCCTAAATAGCCACCTGACTCCAGAGATTCGGTTAAAGCGCGATAGAGAAAAACTAAGCCTGTGTCGGCATTTTGTCCCCAAATTTGATGCCATAACCCCTTCATTTCTTCGTTGTATTTAACTCGTTCAGCACGAATATAGGGGGGATTGCCAACAATATATTTCCATTGTTGCGTATCTCGTTCCATGGAACCGGGGGATAAGTATTCTTCACCGAGTAAAGGCACTAAATCGGCATCCCGAAGGAGACTATTTAAGTTATACACCTGAATGGAAGCAGGTTCTTTAGTGGGCTGAAAACGAAGAAATGCCCAGAGTAGTTGAAAGTGGCTAATAAAGGCGGCAAATGGGTTGAGATCAAAGCCCCAAACGGTTGCTTGTAATTCTTGCAAAACGGCATCTTGATCAAGTCCTCTACTTTTTGCATCTTCTAAGCAACGATGGACATAACGCACTAAGAATGACCCACTCCCGCAAGCAGGATCAAGTAATCTACCCGGTTCATGGCTAAATACTGTCTGATCTAACAGCCAGTCAACGACCGAAGGGGGCGTATAAAATTCTCCTAACCGTTTCCGTTTCGCAGGGGGTAAAAACGATTGATAGATGTCGCCTAAAATTTCTTCTGATAAGCCTGAGAAGTCATAAGCATTCAATCGTAAAATTAATCGTTGCAATGCTTCATCGAGCATTCCATTGGTATGATATAACCAATTAAATAAATTATTTTCTAAAGGGTCTTGATAAACTTTTCCCACATCTTCTGCAACGAGACGCACCAAGGCACGAGCATCTCCTGTTAAATAATCAACAAAAGCTGCCCAATCTTTTGGCCCCCCATTGGATAAGCGGCGTTTTTTAGTTAGTTCTAAATCTTCAATCAGTCGCAGAAATAAAACACGGGCGAGTAACACAGCAACTGAGTCAGCAGTAAAGGCTTCACGAATTCTCTGTTGGGCTTGCTGATGATTACTTGCGCTGACTTCTCGTCCATATTGATCTTCAAATTGGGGAATAATTTCCTCAAACAGATAACGTTCAAAGTTAAATTGATTTTTGAGACGGTTGAAAGCGCGACGTTGGGTGTCTCCTGTATCAACTAGATTCCGATTAATTTCCTGTTCTTTGGTTTGATATTCTTTATGTTGTTTAAGTAATGTCGCGATCGCGCTATTCCCTGCTTCATTTAATTCAAAAAAACTATTTTGTAAGTCTTTTTGTAATTGAGAGCGAGTATTAGAATCATCTAGCTTAAGGTAAACATAAGGGAGTTCTCCCGTAATAAAGGTTTCCCATTGTTGAGAGTGTTGGGCTTTTTCGTAGGAGAGAAACTGAAGCGTGTTTTTGATTTCATCTAGACTAAATTCTGATAATTTTAAAGGAGATTCTAATCCTTGTATGGCATCGCCTGTTGGCAAAACAACCCAAAGATAATTAGCGGTTAAAAACAGAACATAGCGAGTTAAACCATCAATATATTTACGTTTCTGATTCCATAAATTGCTACGTCCTTTTTCTGTCGTTAATTCCGCATCGTCTTTCTTTAACTCGCCAACCACCCAAGCTGTTTTTTCAGGGGTTAGAAGTTTTATATCAGGATAACCACCCCCTGCTTTATCTTCAGTAACAACTTTATCTTTGGGATAATCTAATAATTTGGCTAAAAAGTCTCGAACATCTGGATTATACGATCGTTCTGGTCGATCCCAGTTTAAATTAAGCCATTTCTTTAAAGGATTCGATTGAGCCATTATTATTAGTTATTAGTTATTGGTTATTGGTT
>CAZTXK010000356.1:0-2458 GCA_964617275.1 uncultured Dactylococcopsis sp.
TCAAAAAAGGAACCAGCTCACAGACTTCCAAAGTTACAGACTCTGATAGTAACGAGGAAACAGAACCACAAACTACCAAGAGAGAAGACTCTGTTAGTAACAAAGAGACAAACTTACCAAAAAACAAACAAACAGACACTGGCAGTAACGAAGAAACAGAATTACAAATGAAGAAACAATCAGGCTCTAGCAGTACCAAACCAACAGAGGAACAAACTAACAAACTTACAGAGTCTGAAACTAACAAACAACCAAAATACCTAACTCTGTTACGCAAAGAAACGCGGCTGCGAGAAGATCAGTTTGATGATTTAACCGCTTTGGCACGGACGTTAAACCGCCGTCGAAAGGGAGGAGAACGGATTACAGAAAATACCTTAATCAGGCTGGCAGTGGATTTATTACTTAAGGAAGGGAATCAACTGGAAGGAAGTACAGAAGAGGAGTTACGGGAGGCGTTAGATTTGTAAGTTCGTGAGGCAAGTAAGTTTTGTAAAAACGCGAGTAAGCGCGATAGAACTGGCGAGAGTTAGAGGAGGCTTGCGAGAAAGGATGGTTGCTGACCAGATCAATAATGTGATGTGGAGTTACGAAAAAAATGGTTGTTCTTCTTATGCCATGATGTACTCGTTTAATTCCAATCAAAAGATGAGTTGGGCAATTTCAGTTGCACTCATACGTCTTTAATTGAATTAAACCACTTCATCATCTTCCCAAGACACAAAAACACCATGATCTAAGCAAGAGCGCTCAATTAGAGAACTGTTAACATCTAGCTTTCTACCAAAGAGATGTATTCTTTTACGATGACTTGGATAATAATGACCATAGGCAATCACTTGCCCTAAAGCTGCTTTCCACTGCTTTATGGACTTTACCTCAATGATTTCATTAGCTGTTAAGATATCAATTCTGCCAACAGGTGTTGTTACCTCTGTTTGACCCTTTAGCTTTCTAGCTAGCTTATCTCTGTAATAAGATTCTCCCTTCTTTTTATTATCAGTTTTGGACTTTGTATTTGGCGTTTGAAGCTCCTTTTTATTAGGTTTTGAAGGACTTAGTAAATCCCTAAAAAAGTCCCGTAAAATTTCGCGCTTCGGAACAATACCTTTACCTACTCTTCTTGATAAATTTTTATCTTTATACATGTTTTAAAAAAGAATTTGATGAAAAATTATAATTGCGAAATAATCGTCTATTCTTTGCAAAAACTTACCCTAAATTGTCTAAATAATTGATTTTCATTTAGTAGACATACTGCTCGTAATTGCTGAGATAATTAGAAAAATTACTCCCGCCGCAATTGCTACTTCCTCAGCTAAATCAATACCGTGAATTCGATACCATCGAGCAAAAGACTCAAGAATATTAAGTATAGCTTCCAAAGCCCATGCTAAAGCTTGAAAGATTATATAGACAATAGCTGCAACACCAACTGACTGAATAAACCTGTTTTTAAATAAACTTTCCATCTTGAAAAAACCAAACTAGTTGTACATCCAAAACTCTATCATTGTTCACCAAAAATTTTGACTAGTACACTGATCGTCGGATAAGTTAAACAAACCACTGAATTGAAGCACGCCACCGATATTTCGTTTTTTTTCAAATTCCAACTCAAAGCCAAAGGCAAGAAATTTGTAACCCTAGCACGCGATCGCGCCGTAGGCGCAGTTACCTTCGATCAATCGCGCTTCTCTCTCACCTAATCCAAAACCACCTTTTCAATAGAACAAACCAATGAGGGGACCCGCATCCAGTACAATTTTCTTCAATCTTGAAAGTCCTCAGCATGATCCGCAGCGCCTCTCGGGGCATCGGTAACAATACCAGCTAGATTAAGCAGTTTGGTACTGTCTTTTGGGGTAAGTTTAATTTGCAGGGCTTCATCGAGCAGTGAGCGCGATACTTTCTTCAGGATGGGCTTTTAGGTAGTCATTGAGTTGTTCAGCAAGTTGCTCTGGAACTTCAATTGTCAGTTTAGTCATAGTCATATCTTCTCCTGTTCATTTTTAATCCATCTCAATAGAGGGAGGCTGATTGGAATCCTCGCTATCCTCGCTAAAGGAAGAAAAGTTCTGGATCTCAATAGTTCGGTCAGGAAAAACGGCGTTAATTTCCAACTCCCCTCCCATCGCATTAATAAACCGCCGCAAGGTACTGATAAAAACATCCGTGCGACTCTCAATTTTAGAAATTTCTGCTTGCCCCACATCCATGGTTTCCGCCAAAGTTGACTGCGTGAGAGAAAGGGCTTGGCGGATTTCAGCCAGAGACATTTCTTCCCGAAGCACTGCTTTTTTTTCTTCAATGCGCTGACGGCGCTCCGGGGAAAAGTTCTGAGTCAGTTCTGAAAATTTCCGTGCCATGATTTATTCTCCCAATCGGCGGTAACGTCATCTTCTGCTCGGTTAGGGTTTCCCACCAAGCGTCAAAAGCATCAGTTACCTCAACATCC
>CAZTXK010000357.1:0-2456 GCA_964617275.1 uncultured Dactylococcopsis sp.
TGGTCACTGATCACTGACAACAACTCGATTTCGCCCTTGATTTTTAGCCTCATATAAAGCGCGATCGGCTTGTGCAATTAAATCAGTTTCTATTCTCGTTTCATCAGGAATCAGACTAGCAACTCCCAGACTAAGGGTAATTATTTTTCCATTAGGATTTGTCTGATGAGGAATGTTTGCTTCCAGAATATTATGGCGAATTTTTTCCGCTAACTGTTCCCCGTCTTGCAGAGATGAACCTGCTAAAATCAAAGCAAATTCTTCCCCTCCATATCGGGCGACAAAATCTTCCGCTCGCTGACAGTTTTCCTTTAAAATTGCTGCCACTTGCTTTAAGCAATGATCCCCTGCTTGATGTCCATAATAATCATTATATTGCTTAAAATAATCAATATCGCATAAAATTAAAGCTAGAGGCAGTTGCTCTCTCCAATCGCGATACCATTCCTCTGTTAGTCGTTCATCAAACATCCGTCTATTGGGAATTTGAGTTAAACCATCAACGGTGGCTAACAGCTTTAATTTTTGATTTGCTTCTTCTAATTCTAAACTGAGTTGGCGAGCTTCTTCGTAACGGCGCTCTAATTCTTGAAATGCCCAACGACTTTTCAATAACCGCTCAATTCGTCTTCGCAACACCGCCCAATTAATAGGTTTAGTAATATATTCATTCGCCCCTTTTTCAAAAGCTAAATTAATCGAATCTTCATCATCTAATACCGTTACCATTAGAATGGGCGGACACTCTTCTCCGAGTCGATTGTGTAGAATTTCACAACAAGTAAAGCCATCAATTCCGCCCAGAATAGCATCTAATAAAATTAAGTCGGGTAAATTCTGAGAACAAATTTCTAAACATTCCTCGCCACTGGTTGCTTCTTGCAGTTGATACCCTTCTTTAGCTAAGACATTGGCAAAGACAAAACGCAAGTTTTTCTCATCCTCTACCACCAAAATCGTTGGCGGATTGCTTTTAAAATCGGGATGTAGTAAATTATTATTCATTATTTGTTATTTGTTATTTGTTATTCGTTATTTGTTATTTGTAAGATCAGAACTCGCTTATTAATCTAAGTATGTATTCCAATGACTAATGAGCAATGACTAATGACCAATGACTACTGTAACCTAACTTCTGATATCATCAGTTTTTAACGAGCCGTTACCAATCAAGTTTTATGGCAGAAAACCAAGAAGAAAGTAGTTATAAAAAGCTCCTCTTAAGCATTGGGCCAGGAATTTTGCTAGCAGGAGCAGCGATCGGGGTTTCTCATTTAGTGCAAGCCACACGCGCGGGTGCGGATTATGGATTTTCTCTACTATGGTTGTTAATTTTAGCGGTGGTGAGTAAATATCCTTTTATGGAATTTGGCCCCCGTTTTACCGCCGCCACTGGCAAAAATTTGGTCACTGGTTATCGACAAATGGGGAGATATGCTTATTGGATTTATGCGGCGATTACCATTGGCACCATGTTTATTGTCCAAGCCGCTGTCACCGTCGTTACCGCAGGATTAGCCGAACAACTCTTTAATTTGGGCTGGTCTCCTGTGATTTGGAGTGGGGTAATTTTGTTAATCTGTATTGCCCTATTGTATCTGGGACATTATCCTGTCTTAGACTTCACCATGAAGTTTATTATTTCGGTGTTGACCATTTGCACCGTCATTGCTGTAATCATGGCTTTTGGCACTCAAACTGCTACAGAAGCGGTAACTGAAGCACCGCCCTCTTATTGGAATCCAGCCGGAATTGGATTTGCTATTGCTTTTATGGGTTGGATGCCTATTCCTATTGATGCTTCGGTTTGGCATTCCATTTGGGCAGGAGAACGCAGTCAACAAACCCATTATCGCCCCAGTTTAAGGGAAGCTAATTTTGATTTTAATTTAGGCTATCTTTCTGCTGGCTTCCTTGGCTTACTATTCTTCTTACTAGGCGCATTAGTGATGTTTGGCAGTGGGGAGAGTTTTTCTAGTAATAGCGTTGAGTTTTCGGTACAAGTCATCGAACTTTATAGTCAAACTTTGGGAGACTGGAGTATTCCCCTAATTTCCGTTGCCGCCTTAGTTGCTATGTTTAGCACCACCCTAGCTGTCACCGATGCTTATCCGCGAGTGATGTCGGCATTATGGTTAGAACGTCAAGAACAATTCTGGGAAGATAAAAGTAAAACGAGAGTCTATCATTTATCCCTCATTATTATTCCGACGGTTGCCCTACTAATATTAATTTTTTTAGCCGGTCAAGCCTTTACCGTTTTAATTGATTTTGTCGCTGGTTTGTCTTTCTTAGCTGCCCCAATTCTTGGCTGGTTTAACTTCAAGTTAGTGTCTGGAAAATGGATGCCAAACCAAGCGCGACCGGGAAAACTTTATCGTTACTTTAGTTGGTTATGTTTAATTTGGCTAGTCGTTTTCACAATCATTTGGTTTTATTGGCAATTCTTCAGCTAA
>CAZTXK010000358.1:0-2449 GCA_964617275.1 uncultured Dactylococcopsis sp.
GTGACCAGTGACCAGTTACCAGTTACCAGTGATCAGTGATCAGTGACCAGTTACCAAATAACGAATAACTAATAACAAATAACAAATAACTAATGTAAAACTGCTTCTAGAAAGCCCAGTTGATCGGTAACCTCTTCAATTCGCTTACTGGTGGGTTTTCCAGCGCCATGTCCGGCTTTAGTTTCAATACGGATTAAAACTGGATTATTGCCAGCGTGGGTAGCTTGCAGAGTTGCCGCAAATTTGAAACTATGGGCGGGAACAACCCGATCATCATGATCGGCAGTGGTAATTAAGGTCGCAGGATAAACGGTTCCCGATTGTAAATTATGCAACGGAGAATAGGCATATAACGCCTTAAATTCTTCCTCATTATCAGGAGAACCATAATCTGAACACCAAGCCCAGCCAATGGTAAATTTGTGGAAGCGTAACATATCCATTACCCCCACCGCAGGTAAGGCAGCCCCAAATAAGTCTGGGCGTTGCGTCATACAAGCCCCCACTAATAAACCACCGTTACTTCCGCCCGAGATAGCAAGTTTTTGTGAGGAGGTGTAGCGGTGTTCGATTAGCCATTCAGCAGCCGCGATAAAGTCATCAAACACATTTTGCTTGTTTAATTTGGTTCCGGCTTGATGCCATTGTTCACCATATTCGCCGCCACCGCGTAAATTAGGAACAGCATAAATGCCCCCTCGTTCCATCCACACTAATCGAGTAACAGAAAAACTGGGGGTAACAGAGATATTAAACCCACCGTAAGCATACAATAATGTGGGGTTATTACCATCTAAAAGGAGACCTTTTTTATGGGTAATAAACATGGGAACTTGTGTCCCATCTTTACTGCGGTAAAACACTTGTCGCGTTTCATAATTGTCGGGATTAAAATCAACCGTGGGCTGGCGAAAAAGGGTGCTTTCTCCGGTTTCTAAGTTGTAGCGATAAATGGTTGTTGGCGTGGTAAAACTGGTAAAAGCGTAAAAGGTTTCGGTGTCTTCTCGTTTCCCGTTAAAGCCTCCCACTGATCCGATGCCGGGAAGCTCGATATCTTTAATATAAGTGCCATCGAGATGATGAATCTGTAAGCGCGATCGCGCATTTTGTAAATAATCTAAAATAAACTGATTATTTAAGACACTGACTCCCTCTAACGTATTCTCACTTTCTGAAACAATTTCTTGCCAGTTTTCTGATTCGGGATGATTAATATCAATGCCGATTAATCTGCCTTTTGGCGCGTTATAATCAGTGCGAAACCAAAAGATAGACCCCTCATAGTCAATAAAACTAAAGTCGGCAATAAAGTCTGATATTAGTTCTTTAATTTCTCCTGTTTTCTCGGTTAAATCTTGGTAAAATACTAAATTTTTCGGATCAGTGCCTTGACCAACAGAGATAATTAAATAGCGTCCATCTTCACTGACATCAGCATCAAACATCCATTCTTTTTTGTCAGGACGTTCGTAGATTAAAATATCTTCTACTTGTTCAGTTCCGAGGTGATGATAATATAACTTTTGGTAATAATTGGCTTCCTCTAATTGTTTCCCTTCTGGCGGCGCATCATAACAACCATAGAAAAACCCCTCATTATCTTTTGTCCAAGTTGCCCCCGAAAACTTAATCCATTCTAAATGATCGGAAAAATCTTCTCCTGTTTCCACATTTCGGACTTTCCATTCTTGCCAGTCTGAACCGGATTTAGAAATCCCATAAGCGACAAACTGACCATTATCACTAATGGAAACCCCAGAAAGCGCGATCGTGCCATCTTCAGAAAACTGATTCGGATCTAATAAAACCCTTGGTTCCTCCTCTAAATGATTTAGGGTATAGAGAACACTTTGATTTTGCAAGCCATCATTTTTGAAATAAAAATAACGTTCTCCCTTTTTAATGGGAATGCCATATTTTTCATAATCCCAAAGTTGGGTTAAGCGCTTTTTGATTGCTTTCCGTTCGGGAATTTCCTCTAAAAAACCAAAAGTGACCTCATTTTGTGCTTCCACCCAAGCTTTAGTTTCAGGAGAATCTGGATCTTCTAACCAGCGATAAGGATCCTTAACTTCCACCCCATGGTAATTATCAACTTGTTCAACTGTTTCAGTTTTTGGGTAATGTAAAGACATAATGCGATTATTAATAAACAACATTTTGATAAAATTAGTTATTTTGAGAACGGATTTTCTTGATGAAGGCTTTGACTGCTTGCGATTGCTCTTGAGGAGAAATATAGTTGTCGAGAAGTTTTAAATCTAAATCAGATAAAAAATTGCTACGCTGAACTTCATCATATTTTTCGTGAGTTAAGCCGTATCATTTCAAGCCCTTATTATACCAAATTAAAACTTCAGGAATCCCTAACCCTTGATAGACTTTTAACTTATCAATTGTACCACTGGTGTAGCTTAATTTTTATTGTAATACCATTTTGAATAATTAG
>CAZTXK010000359.1:0-2445 GCA_964617275.1 uncultured Dactylococcopsis sp.
TTAAAAGTTGACTTAATTGGGAAATAGTTTGTTGGAGTTGCGTTTGCTTTTCTTGGAGATCACTACAGTCTTTAGCAAGATTATTCTCTTGTTGTTGATACCAGTCGAGTTGTTCTTGTTTGCTTTGTCGTTGTGAGTCTAAAGTTTTGAGATTTTGGAGTTGAGATTGATCAGAGTCTTGAGTTTCCCGTAACTGCTGATAGTCTTGATTGAGTTTTTCTAATTCCGTTTGAGTTGTTTTCTCTTCTGCAATTTTTTCCTCAGTTAGGGCTAAATTTTGTTCTAATTGTTCCGCTTGCCCTTTAAATGTTTTTGCGGTATCTCTTGCTTGTTCCGATAAAGTTTCATATTGATCTAATTTTAGGAGTTCGGCTAACACTTTTTTCCGTTCACTGGGAGAACGCATCATAAATTCATCAGCGCGTCCTTGACGTAAATAAGCGGAATTAATAAATGTATCGTAATCTAATTTTAGTAAATCATTAATTTTATTTTGAGTCGCTTTCACCCCTTTAGCCGTTAAGGAATAAAACTGACCATTTTCTTGTTGGACTTGTAATTCTAACCCTGCACTTTGTCCGCGTCGCCGTTTTCTTAAAACCCGATAGGTTTCACCACTACATTGAAAGCGAAAATCCACTTGGACTTCCTTGGCGCTCGTATTAATGACATCTTCATCAGAAGCGGTGCGCGTTTTTCCCCATAACGCCCAAGTAATGGCTTCTAAAAGGGAGGATTTTCCCGCCCCATTTGCGCCACAAATACAAGCCGTATGGAGTCCAGTAAAATCAAGGGTAGCTTCTTGATAACTGAGGAAGTTGGAGAGAATTAATTGTTGTGGAATCATATTATTGGTTATTCGTTATTTGTTATTTGGTTGCTCCTTAATGAAAAAATAGCAAAAATGATCTGGTTTTTAATTATTTGCAGGCAACTTTTTGAATTAGATCATTTTCCGAATGTAATAACTTGTTTAGTTTTGCTAACTGATCCGCCCGTTGGCAAATCTGCGCTTCGATGAAAAGCCCGATCGCGTGAGCCATTAAGGAACGAAAGTTTGTTTCGGGTTGCGTTGCTGGAAAATCTAAGGAAACCGTAGAAGTCGTTGACTGATCAGAGTCAGTGATACAAAAATGATTCGCCCCCGCTAACAACAACAAATAAGTGTCTCCTCGTCCTCCTGTTACTGCTTCTTGAAAGGTTCGGGAAATGGGCGTTGTTGCTTCCTCCCATTCTACGCCATAACGATGACCGCTATTCTGGATCACTCCATCAGCACTACCCCCTAACAATAGTAACGGGAGGGAATCTGGTAAAGGCAAAATTGTTCCTGCTTCGTATCCCAAATTATCTCCAACGGCGGTATGGGCGGCATAAGAAAAAGCGCCCGCTAGCTGTGGAAAAAAGTCTCGACTCGCACTTTCAATGGCAACTCGCCCCCCAGCAGAATGCCCGCCTAAAACAACTTTTTCTAAATCTAATAATCCCGCTAATAAACCTTCTTCTTGCAACGTTTCTAACTTGTTTAAGATCGAAGGTAATGCCGAAGCAGTGGCAGCAGTTCCATATTTTTCGGGTGACCAAATGCTAATATCTACCCCTGGGGTTAAACTAATCATCCCGGGTATATTCTCCGTCACCCAAGCAAACGTGACGACAACCATTCCTCTTCTTGCTAAGTCAATCGCTAACCATTGGTAGGCTTCAGGGCTACAATTGAACCCGTTAAACCAGATAACCACTGGAAAGGGAGCTTTTTCAGGATTCGGGGGAACCATAATTAGGGATTCCTCGGAATCTTGGCTCGGATAATAAACCTTGAGATGAATGGTATCGTAGGGAGCTTGAGCCGTTTCTACTTTCGTGGCTTGGAAAAAAGCGTGAACAGTGGGATGATTATTACTCATAATGCGGTTTCTTGATTGTTATTCTCCTTTAAGCATTTTCTCCTGCATCCGTTTGATTTTCTAACCATTGACGAAAATTCTTTAATAACGCATTTTCCCCCATTGTCCGACGTTGATTGAGAAACTGTAAAATCTCTGACCGACTTAATACTGATAAAACTTTTGATTGTTCCTGTTGTTGATAAATCTCATCTTGTAGGATGTAAATTAATAAGTTTTGACCATCAAACCGCCATACTTCGGTTATTCCTAGTTTGGCATAAATATCGAGGCGATTGAGAGAACTGCTAGTAATATCAATTTCAATGGCTAAATCTGGCGGTGGATCATGGTTTAAATCTAAGGTTAGCTTTCCTCGCATGGTGGCTTCACGGCTAATGTAATAACATTCGTCGGGTTCAATTCCCCGTTGTAAATCTTTCCGCATTAGGGTAACAGATCCCCAACTATAAATTTCTAACCCTAAAACTTCTGTAGCGGTTTCAACAATGCGTCCAAGAAACCGTTTGTTGATTTCATGTTCGGGTAAAGGGGTCAT
>CAZTXK010000360.1:0-1102 GCA_964617275.1 uncultured Dactylococcopsis sp.
CAGTGACCAGTGACCAGTAATCAGTGACCAGTAATCAGTGACCAGTGACCAGTGATCAGTAATCAGTGAACAAATAACGAATAACGAATAACAAACAACAAACAATCAATGACAGATCCAATTTTTAAATTAGTCGATGACCTTCCCGAACAAAATATGACCATTCGGGTTCTCAGGGCGTTAGACTTTGTTGTTCCGGGGGAATGGGAGAATACTGTGGGCTTTGAAAACATGATTCGCAAAGTCACAGGGGAAGACGATGAGGAAATTATTCAACAAGTCGGCGATCGCGCTGTGCAATTATTTAATGACGACTCCCAAGGCTATCAACGCGCCCTCTGGTTGTATCAAACGGTTGACAGCAGCGATCGCGCCTTAGCCAGTGCCGCCCTTGCCCATAAAGCAGGGGAACGTATCCCATTCATGGGGTTTCTGAGTAACATTACCCCGAAAGCGGATAAAGCCCAAACCATTGATCTGGGGCTAAAAACCGTCGTCGAATTGCTTGCTTTCTGCCAAATTAATGGCATTCCAGGGGATAGTATTGGCGACTTTGTGAACTCCCTCGCCGACTATAGTGGGGAAGAGTTAATGCGGATGGCTGCGTTGGTTTGTTTAGATGGATTAATCCCCTTGGGCCCCGATTTTATCCAAAAAGGCGGAGATATGATCCAAAATTTAACTCCTGATGAGTTAGAAAGTAATGAAACCTTCAAAAACGTCAATGATTTCATCCCCGGAGACGACACGGATGACCAATTAGGATTTATTAATGAAGCCTTTAATTCTGTGCAAGGTTGGATGGGAGATTTTGTAGAAAGTAAAGACTTAACGCCGAAAAAAGTGGTTAGTAACCTAGAAAGTTTTGTTGAATTTACTGATGAACAATTAGACTATTTAGCTGCCTTTTTAGACCTAACCACGAATTATTATGAACATACTGGCACACAAACCATTGCCCGACGTTTAATTGAGCGTTCCTTTGCTGAAATTTAAGACCATTCGGATTTATTTTCCCCCCTTTCAAAGGGGGGCTAGGGGGGATAAAATAGGACAATCATGCGAATTTATGGGAATCGCCTCTTAAAAACTTTGCCAGGGG
>CAZTXK010000360.1:1202-2445 GCA_964617275.1 uncultured Dactylococcopsis sp.
AATACTTATTCCACATTAGGAATCGATCGCGCTTTGTGTGTTTATGGTGCGGGAGAAACTTACGGTTATCCCGTATTAGTCATTGATGGGGGAACGGCGTTAACTTATACGGCTGTGGGAAAAGAACGCAACTTTCTCGGTGGGGCAATTTTATCCGGATTGCGGTTACAATTGAGAGCATTAAACCAAAATACTGATGCCCTACCAGAAGTGAGCTTACCTGATAGATTACCAAAATTATGGGGAAATGAGACTAAAAGCGCGATCGCGAGTGGTGTCATTTACACGATAATTAGTGGAATTGATAATTATCTTACCGCTTGGTGGGAGGAATTTCCTGAAGGGCAAGTTATTCTAACCGGTGGCGATGGACGATTACTGCAACAATTTTTGAAAGAAAAATCTCCGATTTCTGCTGATAAAACGCTTGTTGATCAAACCCTCATGTTTCAAGGAATGGCAAAACTTATAACGAATCACTTATGCAAAAGCTAATTCAATCTAATGTTAATCTTGCTATCATGTTTGTTCTGCTGTGGAATTCCGGTTTTATCGGTGCAGAATTTGGTTTACCCTCTGCCGGAACATTTACTCTATTATTCTGGCGATACAGCATTCTGACATTAATTTTATTAATTTATCTCATCCTCTCTCGGAACTTAGTGCTACCTCAAAGAAAAACCATTATTCATGTCTCTATTGTAGGAATTTTAGCTCATGGGGTCTGGTTAAGTTGTGCCTTACTTGCCCTCGAACAAAATGTTCCTGCAGGAATTGTGGCGTTAGTCGTTGCCCTCCAACCGCTAGCAACTGGTGCTTTTTCAGGATTAGTAGCAGGAGAGAGAACTCGTCTCTGGCAATGGTTAGGCTTAATTGTGGGATTTTTAGGAGTCGCGATCGCTGTCGGAACCCGCATTCAGCTTGAGTCTGATGTTTCTCCCATCGGTTATTTTATTCCATTTGGTTCAGTGATAGCAATTACCATTGCGAGCTTGATGCAAAGACGACGAGAAATCTCACCACAAGAAGATTCCCCCCTTTCTGTTGGCGGTAATCTTTTTTACCAAAGCCTTGCCACCAGTTTTGCCCTTGCGATACCAGCAATAACTGTTGAAAACTTAACCATTGACTGGAATTTACCCTTTATTGCCACCTTAAGCTGGTTAATTATTGGCGTTTCTCTAGGGGCTTATGCTTTAATGTGGAAACTTCTGGCTCGTCTTGATGCAACGCGAGTCGCCAG
>CAZTXK010000361.1:0-2444 GCA_964617275.1 uncultured Dactylococcopsis sp.
AATTTTTTCAATAGTTATAGAAATTTAATATAAGCGCGATCGCAGCGAGATGTTTCTACCCTCTCTGCTCGTTGATAACCATTCTTTTCATAAAGTTTAATCGCTTCTTTTAATATGGTTGCTGTTTCGACCCAAATTTCTTGATAGTTCTGTTGGCTGATCGCGCTTTCTAATCGGGTTAACAAAAATGGTCCTAACCCCTTTCCCCGTACTTCTGGCAACAGATACATTTTCCGAATTTCTACCGCTTGCTTTCCCCGAGAAATGGGATAATAACTGGCAGTTCCGACCACTTTTCCTTGAGCTTCTATTACCCAAAATTCTCCCCCAGTTTGCTGATAAAACGTTTCCACCTCTACCACATCGCGATCCGTATCGGTGGGATCCCAATCTAATCCATATTCTGCTAAAACTTCCGCAATTAGGGAGTTAACTGAAGTATAATCTTGCTGTTCCCAAGAGCGAATAAGAAAATCCTGATATGTCTCATTCCTAATTCACTATTTTTGCTTAAATCCACCATAGCACCCCAAAATGATATACCCTATCTTTGGTGTATCGTTTTGTAAAGGCATAAGGAGATTATCTTGGAACGGACATTTATTATGATTAAGCCCGACGGCGTACAACGGGGCTTAACGGGAGAAATTATCAAGCGTTTAGAGCAAAAAGGCTTCAATCTCGTCGCCATGAAAATGATGAACGTCTCCCGAGAACTTGCTGAAAAACACTATGACGTTCACAGTGATAAGCCCTTTTTTGGGAACTTAGTAGAATTTATTACTTCTGCTCCTGTAGTTGCCACGGTTTGGGAAGGGGAAGGAATTGTTGCTTCGGCAAGAAAAATTATTGGGGCAACTAATCCCCTTAGCGCCGAACCGGGAACCATTCGCGGCGATTATGGCATTAGCATTGGACGGAATTTAATTCATGGCTCTGATGCTGTAGAAACAGCACAAACAGAAATTGCCCTCTGGTTTGAAGAGTCGGAACTGACTAGCTGGAAACCAGCTCTCCAAAATTGGATTTACGAATAAACGCTTTTAGAAGAAGCCCTTCTCTATCGCGAGGAGGGTTTTTTGGTCTAAGAGTTGTCACCCTGTCCTCTCTTTGTCATGCTAGGACTTTTAAGGTTCATTAAGAAACTGAGTTTAAGTTTTAAACCTGGTCATTCGGTCTAAAAACGATTATCTATGAGTTTATATTAAATCCACCTATGGCTGTTACAAATAACTGGACTCAGGATCCCCCCAACCCCCCTTATTAAGGGGGGGGCAAGGGGGTATCGGTATGTGACAAACATTTAGAGATTTCATATTACTTAGGAAAATTCGATAATCAAAGACAAATTTAAACACACATAATCAATTTTTTAGGAGATATAAACTAGCTACATGACAATAACTATTGGGAAAACAGCAAAAAAGACCTCAATCCCTCCAGAAACTCGATTACGAGATATCATCAAAACCCTTCCAAAAGAGTGCTTTCAGAAAAATCCCCGTAAAGCCTGGTTATCTGTTTTAATCAGTGTTCTTGCGGCAGGAATCGGCTATAGTGCTATTGCTTATTCCCCCTGGTTTCTTCTTCCTTTTGCCTGGATTTTTACAGGAACCGCTCTAACGGGATGGTTTGTCATTGCCCATGACTGCGGACATCGTTCTTTTGCTAAAAAACCTTGGGTCAATGATGTGGTGGGTCATATTCTCCTGTTACCTCTCATTTATCCTTTTCATAGCTGGCGGGTTCTGCATAATCTCCATCATCGACATACGAATAAGTTAATGGTGGATAATGCTTGGCATCCTTGGTTTGTGGAAGAATACGAACAAACCCCGCAACCCCTACGCTTTTTCTATGGTCTATTCCGAGGACGTTTGTGGTGGCTATCCTCGATTCTGCACTGGGGACGGTTTCATTTTAATCCTGCCGAAGTGCCATCTCGTGAACAGAAAAAAGTTAAGTTATCCGTTGCCGTGGTGGCAATTTTTGCTCTGATTTTCTTTCCCACTTTGTACCTAACTACTGGTGTTTGGGGAGTGGTAAAGTTTTGGCTAATGCCTTGGCTGGTGTATCATTTTTGGATGAGTACGTTCACCTTAGTTCATCATACGGATCAAGAAATTCCCTTTCGAGATGAAGAGAATTGGAATGAAGTAGAATCCCAATTAGGTGGAACGGTTCATTGTAATTATCCCCGTTGGATTGAGTTTCTTTGCCACAATATTAATGTCCATATTCCCCATCATCTTTCTGTAGCGATTCCATCTTATAATTTACCTCTCGCCCATGAGAGTTTGACGCAAAACTGGGGAGAGTATCTAAAAATACGAAATTTTTCTTGGGAGATGATGAAAGATATTGTTGATAAATGTCATCTCTATGATGCTGATGAGGCTTATATCTCTTATCAGACTTATCGGGAAAGAAACAAATTGGATTAA
>CAZTXK010000362.1:0-2443 GCA_964617275.1 uncultured Dactylococcopsis sp.
TTACTTAAATAAGAATTTTAGAAACTTGAATTTATCAGCATAGGGAGGATAGCGTAGCTTAATATCTAACCAAAACTTGCGATTAGTGACGCTTTTGTAATGGGTAAAAGTATCAAAACTAGCTTTCCCATGATAAGCCCCCATGCCGCTTTCCCCCACGCCGCCAAAGGGCAATTCGGGGGAACCAAGGTGAATAATGGTATCGTTGAGAGTTACACCGCCGGCAGAGGTTTGTTGTAAGACTTGTTGTTGCTTGCTTTTACTTTTAGAAAAGAGATAAAGGGCGAGAGGTTTCGGGCGATCATTAATCTGCGCGATTGGACTCCGTCCATGCTTCGCAGACGCGCTTTCTAAATCATCATACTCAATAATCGGTAAAATGGGGCCAAAAATTTCCTCTTCCATTACCGCATCATCCCAACTCACATTCTCCAGAAGTGTGGGTGCAATATAACGAGTTTCGGCATCGGTTTCACCACCGACAATAATGTTCCCATCTTTTAAGAATTCGGTCAGACGATTAAAATGCCTATCACTAACAATTCTGGCATAGTCGGGACTTTCTTCAGGATTCTCTCCAAAAAATTCGTTTAAGCAGTCTTTCATTGCGGTAACTAATTGATCTTTAATCTCCCGATGAACAAGTAAATAATCAGGGGCAACACAAGTTTGTCCTGCATTTAAACATTTTCCCCAAATAATCCGTCTCGCGCTATGTTCGATATGAATATCAGGTTCAACAATACAGGGGCTTTTTCCGCCTAATTCTAAAGTAACAGGCGTAAGATTTTCCGCAGCCGCTTTCATCACAATTTTCCCGACTCTTGCGCCACCCGTATAGAAAATATGATCAAATTTTTGTTGTAATAATTCCTCAGCAACCGTTTTATTTCCTTCCACCACTGTAATATAATTGGGGTCAAATGTTTGGCTAATAACATCGGCAATTACTTTCGAGACATTAGGAGTAATTTCAGAGGGTTTAATAATGGCACAATTTCCTGCCGCGATCGCGCCTAATAGAGGTAAAATACTTAATTGAAAGGGATAATTCCAAGGGCCAATAATTAGAGCCTGTCCTAAAGGTTCAGGAACAATAAATGAATTGGCTGGAAAGAAATTTAGTGACGTTTTTACTGGCTTATTTTTTGCCCAGCTATCTAAATGCTTGAGGATATAGTTGGTTTCCTCCTCACAATTCGCAATTTCTGTCAGAATTGCCTCAAATTTTGGCTTTCCTAAATCCTCAAATAGAGCTTCTGTAATTGGTTCTTGATGCGCTTTAACTGCCTGTTTTAATTTTTCTAACTGTTGCTTCCGAAACTGAATATCTTTCGTTTTGCCTGTAGCAAAAAACTCTTTCTGTGACCTAACAAGATTTGGTATTTCTGTTGTTTGTAACATATTTTGTTATTCGTTATTCGTTATTCGTTATTTGTTATTTGTCCTTCGTAATATCTATCTAAGCCCCCTTTCAAAGGGGGTTGGGGGATTTCAGGGGGATGTAGCAAACACTAATACATTTCATATGACCAATGACTAATAATTACTCTTGCTTAATAGGAAGTTGGACGGTAAAAACACTCCCTTTTCCTTCCTCTGAATCTAAATTAATTGTCCCATTATGACTTTCTAAAATCCGTTGGGATAAATGCAAGCCTAACCCACTCCCTGAATTACGATGCTTTCCTTTCCGAAATCGCTCAAAAAGCGTCTTTTGTTCTTCAGGAGAAACCCCCGGGCCGGTATCTTCAACGGCAACAATTAACTGGGGTTTTTCTTGCTCGATGGCTTGTTTAACATAAACCTTAACGCTTCCTTCATCCGTAAATTTAATCGCATTTCCCACTAAATTTGTCAAGACTCGTCTTAACTCTAATCGATCTCCTTCTACCGTTGTTAATTGCTCATTATCTAGGTTTTCTTCTAGCGTCAAACTTAAGCCCTTTTCTTCCGCTAAAGGCTTCAGTTCGTCAATGACTTCATTAATAATTTCAGTAATATCAACTGGCGCAAAATTTAATACCTTTCGTCCGGCTTCAAAGCGATAAACCTCCAGTAACGTATTCACCATATCCAGTAAATTGCGATTACTGCGCGTCATAGTCGCCACCGCTTCCGCCATGGGTTGCGACATCTCTCCTAACGCCCCTTGTTGAAATAAATTCAGCATTTTATCAGCCGCCACTAGAGGAGTTCGCAAGTCATGGGTAAGACGGGATACAAAATCCGCCCGTTGACGTGCAATTTCATCTCTTTCATCCACACTATGCTTGAGACGAAGCAGCGATCGGACTCGCGCCAATAATTCTTCTAACTCGACAGGTTTGCGAATAAAATCATCTGCGCCACTATCTAATCCTTTAACCACACTGGGTTGATCATAGGCAGTAATAAGGAGAATGGGAATAAACGGTAAATCTTCTTGATTGCGGAGACGTTC
>CAZTXK010000363.1:0-2442 GCA_964617275.1 uncultured Dactylococcopsis sp.
GTTTTGCAGGTCCAGCATTCGGACCTATTATAAGATACCTCAGTGATTTAGTTACTGACTTAACCACTTCCAAATGTGCTTCTTCTGCTTCCCTCTCAAGTTGCTTGCGCTCAGATGAAGAAAATCCTGTAAAACATATCTGTTGAACATTTTTATTATATTGCTTGGATTTAGGAGGAAAATGGCTGTAAAGCCAATGCCAAGCCTCTTTATCAGACATTTTTGATATTTGTTCAGCAGTAAGGTCACTTTTCGCCAGCAGTATTCTAGTTACTTTTTCTCCAGCCATAATTTTTCTTACCGTGGACTTAGCTTATTAAAACTCTAGCATGGATAGACTAAACAGAAAGATTAAAATCCTACTTAATGACTGAGTAAGAAAATGAGAGTAACCCCTTATGTCTAACTCTGAAACTGGGGAATTGCTGGAAGTCTTCTTAAATTGATTAATATTAAAACCAGAACAGATAATCAGGAGGTAATTAAAATGGCAACTCTGACGATTCGCATTCCAGATGAGAAACATGAACGTCTCAAATAGCCGAAAGCCGAGGTATTAGTGTCAATAAACTTATGGAAGAACTTTCGACAATTGCGCTGACGGAATTTGATACTTATACCCGTTTCCAAGCTATGGCAGCGAGAGGTAATCCTGAACCAGGACTAAAATTGCTGAACAAACTTGATTCCCTCACGAATTAGTGCATAAGGAAAATGAAACAATTTAGTGTGAGTAGTTTATTTGCAGGAATTGGTGGCATTTGTATGGCTTTTAGCAATGAAGGCTATATCGTGAAATGGGCAAATGAATTTGATGCCAAGGCTTGTGCTACCTATCGCTATAACTTTAAACATCCGCTTTATGAAGAGGATATTTGCCAAATTAAACATCCTGAAAAATTAGGATATGTTGATGTCATTACATCGGGGTTTCCCTGTCAAGCCTTTTCTATAGCGGGTTATCGACAAGGGTTTCACGATGAGAAAGGGCGAGGTAATTTATTTTTTGAAACGGCAAGATTTATCGAAGCAATTAAACCAAAAGCCTATCTTCTAGAAAATGTAAAAAATTTAGTGTCTCATGATAAAGGTAGAACCTTTGCTGTCATTAGGGATATTTTAACGAAAGAACTCAATTATTCGTTTATTCCCTTTATTCTTAACTCTAAAGACTATGGAAATGTTCCGCAAACGAGAGAACGAATTTATATTGTTGGCTTTAAAAATGAAGGTCACATCGTTACTAGTATCAACGAAAATGTGAATAATAATCTCCTTTTAGATCAAAAATCACAGTCAGCTAAATTTTTAATTCCTAAAAAAATAAAGTTATTGCAAACTATAGAGAATATCATAACAAAACAACCTGTCGATCGCGCTTATTATTATTTACCCGATCATCCTTATTATCCCAAGTTAAAGCAAGAACTGCTTCGAGAAGATACCTTATATCAATGGCGAAGAGTTTATGTGAGAGAAAATAAAAATAACCTTTGCCCCACCTTAACCGCGAATATGGGAACGGGGGGACATAATGTTCCTCTGGTCAAAATTGGGAATCATATCAGAAAAATTACCCCAGAAGAATGCCTTGCGTTTCAAGGGTTTAACCCCAATTTTAGTTTTCCTCCTGAACTGGCGAAGTCTCATCGCTATAAACAAGCGGGAAACTCAGTTACAGTTCCTGTTGTGCAGAGAATTGCCCTAAATATAAAACAGGCTTTATCATAGCTTATGAATCTAGAGACATTAAGTAATACAGAACTAAAGCAATATCTTTCTGCGAATCGGAACGATGATGAGAAATTTTCCGCAGCCTTGCAGGAATTAATTAATCGTAATTCCGATGCCCCTGTTTACCCGCCCATGGGGTGGAAAGAAACAAAACAGATTATTGATCAGAAAATTAACCAAGTTAATGAAGAAACGAATTCCTAAGTCATTGGTCACAAATAACAAATAACAACCTTAAGGGGTTTTACCATTTCAACGTTGCCGCTTCAATGCCTTCTTCTCGCCTAATTTTGCCATCTTTTTCAAACCAAGCGATGATTTGTTCGGGGGTTAACTCTTCCACTGCTACTCCTTCTTGTTCAGCGATGGTGGTGAGTAATCTTAACGAAGAAATAGTTAAACGGGTTAAAAACTTCTCAGGAGAAGATAATAATGCTTTATCGACTTCTTGGGATTCTTCTTTGCTTAAAAATTGAATAGAACTATCTTCCATGATTAATCCTCCTCAAATATTTACGACTCGTTAATCAGTTAATTCAATCAGATAGCCACAGCGATGTTCTCCATGATATAGCCAGTGAGTGCGTTCTACTTTACAATCAGGGAGAATGGCGGCAAACATTTCTAATTCATGACCACATACGCTAGGATAAGATTCAGCAACACTCGCGATCGCGCAGTTATTTTCAAACAATAAAAACTTAGGCG
>CAZTXK010000364.1:0-2411 GCA_964617275.1 uncultured Dactylococcopsis sp.
ATTCTTTCCGCTAGCTGTTCCGCATACACAGCCATTTCAGTCTTTTCTTGCTGTTGATAAAGCGTTTTTGCTTGTTGTAGGTTTTCTTGGGCTTTCACCCATTTTTCTTGTTGAATTAACATGAGCGCGATCGCGTAGTAGCCACTGGCTAAGTCTGGATTCAAATTAACTGCTTGTTCAAAGAAATTTAAAGCGCGATTCCAGCTTTCTCGACGCGCCCACACTTTTCCGAGAGCATAATGGGCTTTTTCAAATTGAGAATTCAGGTTAATTGCTTCCTCAAAAGCCGTTTTTGCTTTTTCTAGGTTGTCTTTTTCCAGTTGGGCTAATCCGAAATGATAGTGAACTTCGGGAGCTTCTGAGCGATATTTTTGGGCATTCTGGAAATGATTAATGGCGACAGCAGGATTCTCCTGTTCCATTTCCACTAATCCTAAGTTATAGTGAGCGATTCCCAATTCCGGAGAAAGTTCAAGAGCGCGTTCAAGGTAGGCTTTCGCTTGTTCGGGGTTATTTCCTTCGAGTAAGGCAGCCCCTAAATTAGCATGAGCCATAGCAAGATTGGGATTAATGGAAACTGCTTGATAAAATGCATCCGCGGCTGCTTGTAACTCTCCCTGTTCTCGCAGCGCTAATCCTAAATTATAATGTGCCGGGGCAAGATTTTTGTCTAAAGTGACTGCTTCTTGAAAAAGCGCGATCGCGCTCTCAGTGTCTCCCGCCTGCGCCTGTTGCAACCCTTTCTGTAAATACTTTACCGCCTGTGGTGTCGTTGGCGTTAACTCCGGTAACGATTGTCCTTGTGCCAATTTCGGAAGCGCGATGGCTTCGCCGGTTCGCGTAGCGAACATCGTCAAAATTCCTACCAATACCCCAACCAAGAAAGAGTTTTGCCCATTCATAATTTCCTATAGGACTTGTCGATTAGCTATTAAATATGGTACATTTTACCTCGCGTGCTTATGCGGACGTGGCGGAATTGGTAGACGCGCTAGATTTAGGTTCTAGTGTCTCTGACGTGAGAGTTCGAGTCTCTCCGTCCGCATTTCTCACACAATCTAAAGAACTTTCTGCTCAGAATTTTTGTTCTTGGTTATCCCATTTTGGATAATTGGCGCTACATTCAGATCCTCCCCATCCCCCTTATTAATCGGGCAAAGGGGGATCATATATGACGATTCGGTGGGGTTACGCGATCGCGCTTTCCAAGCTATGAGAAAATAGAATTTTGCTCATTGGTGAATTAGAGCGATTAACCCATGGTTAAGACCACCCGTCCGTTAATATGTCCTTGTTTCAGACGTTCCATCACTGGATTAACTGAATCTAAAGGTTGCTTTTCAATATTCGCTTTAACCTTTCCTTCCGCACCAAATTGCAATGCTTCCCGTAAATCGGTGCGAGTCCCTACAATCGATCCTCGAATATCAATCCCTTTCAAAATCATCTCAAAAATAGAAAGGGGAAATTCACCAGGGGGTAAGCCCACCATGGACAGTGTTCCACCGCGTCGCAAGGTACTGACGGCTTGATGAAACGCTTTTGTCGAAACTGCTGTCACTAATGCCCCATGAGCGCCGCCAATTCTGTCTTGTACCGCTTCACCCGGGTCAGTTTCACTGACATTAATGGTTTCTTCCGCGCCCAATTCTTTGGCTAATTCAAGTTTTTCTGGGGTACGGGATAAGGCAATCACATGAAGCCCCATTGCTTTGGCATATTGAACTGCTAAATGTCCCAGTCCGCCGATTCCCGAAATAACAACCCAATCTCCGGGTTTGGTGTTGGTTTCTTTAAGGCCCCGATAAGTCGTGACTCCTGCACATAAGATGGGAGCCGCCTGTGCTGAGTCTAAAGGTTGGGGAATTTTGGTGGCATGATCGGCATCTGCTAGAACATACTCGGCAAATGTTCCATTGACACTATAGCCGGTATTTTCTTGAGAAGGACACAGATTTTCTCGCCCACTAACGCAATACTCGCAATAAGAACAAGCTGTATGCAACCAAGGGATTCCTACATGATCGCCTTTTTCTAAATGGGTGACATTGGGACCCACTTCTGCCACATGACCAACGCCTTCATGACCGGGAATAAAGGGAATATTGGGCTTGATTGGCCAATCGCCATCAGCAGCATGAACATCTGTATGACACACCCCACTCACCTCAAGTTTGATCAGAGCTTGCCCAGCTTCTGGTTTCGGAATGTCTAGTTCTTTAAGCTGTAAGGGTTTGCCAAATTCCTCAACTAAAGCGGCTTTCATGGTGCTAGCCATTTTCGTTCCTCCCCAATACGACTAACGTCTCATCTGGCTTATCCTATGATCATTGATTCAGTTAGTTCAAAGGATAATGTTAAGAAAGATAAATCATCTTCCTATGCTGAGACAAGTGAGCAACTCTATCATA
>CAZTXK010000365.1:0-2400 GCA_964617275.1 uncultured Dactylococcopsis sp.
ACTGGTCACTAATTTACGAAGGACAAACAATAAAGAACAAATTAGATACACTAGAGGTTATTGAGGAATGGTCTTTTATTTCATCTTATGCCAGTAGAAACGGACTTTTTAGACGGACTGAATGAGTCTCAACGCCAAGCAGTTCAGCATTTTTGCGGCCCCTTGTTAGTCGTCGCTGGGGCGGGGTCTGGCAAAACCAGAGCGTTAACTTATCGCATTGCTCATTTAATTCTAAATCATAAGGTTAATCCAGAAAATATTTTAGCGGTGACATTTACGAATAAAGCTGCTAAAGAAATGAAAGAGCGCATTGAGTTGATTTTTGCCCAACGGCTTGCCCAAGAAAAAGGAGAAGAACGGCTAGAATTACTCCCTGAATATCAACAAACTCAGCTGCGATCGCGCGTTTATAAAGACATTACCAAACATCTCTGGATTGGAACTTTTCACAGTCTATTCGCTCGTATTTTACGGCAAGATATCAATAAATATCAAGATCCAAAAGGGTATCAATGGAATCGTAACTTTACCATTTATGATGAATCAGATGCCCAAAGTCTGGTCAAAAATATCGTCACTAAACAATTAAACCTAGACGATAAAAAATTCAATCCCCGTTATCTTCGCTATAGCATAAGTAATGCTAAAAATCAAGGGTTTTATCCTGAAGATGTCCTGAAAGAACAACCCAATTATCGGGGTCGAGTGGTTTCCGAAGTTTATCAAGAATATCAATCTCAACTTGCCAGCAATAATGCCCTCGATTTCGATGACTTAATCCTCATTCCAGCGCGATTATTCTCTCAAAATGAATCAATTTTAGGCTACTGGCATAAGCAATTTCAACATATTTTAGTGGATGAATATCAAGATACCAATCGCATCCAATATCAATTAATTAATCTCCTTGCTACCAATGGTGAAACCAACAAACAAAACTTAAATTGGGATAATCGATCTATTTTTGTCGTTGGAGATGCGGATCAATCCATTTATTCTTTCCGCATGGCAGACTTTACCATTTTATTAGAATTTCAACAAGACTTTGGGGATGGGCTACCCGATGACGACACCCGAACCATGGTCAAATTAGAGGAAAATTATCGATCGCGCGAAAATATCCTAGAAGTTGCCAATACCCTCATTGAAAATAATAGTGAACGCATCGACAAAGTTCTTAAACCAACTCGCGGCTATGGAGAAGACATCTATTGTTATAAAGCTGATAATGAAATCGAAGAAGCGCAATTTATTCGTCGTCAACTCCTGAATTTACACAAAGAAAATCCAGAACTCAGTTGGGGAGACTTTGCCATTTTATATCGTACCAATGCCCAATCCCGAGTTATTGAAGAAGCCATCCGCGCCGATATTCCTTATCAAATTATTGGCGGCTTAAAGTTTTATGATCGCAAAGAAATTAAAGATGCGTTAGCCTATTTACGGTTACTCACCAATCCCAATGATACCGTTAGTCTTCTCCGTATTATTAACACCCCTCGTCGCGGCATTGGACAAAAAACAATTGATCAATTAATTAGTGCCTCCCAAGAATTAGGCGTTCCCTTGTGGGAAATTATTAGTGATGAAACCTCAGTCAATACGTTAGCCGGACGGGCGAGTAAAAAGGTTAATGAATTTGCGAAATTAATTCAACGCTACCAAGCCAGCTTAGAACAATTACCTGCCGTAGAAATTTTAGACGGAATTTTAAGTGAATCGGGATATCGCCAAGACTTACAAAATCAGGGAACCGATGAAGCAGACAATCGCCTCGAAAACTTAAAAGAATTAGACAGTGCGATGACACAATTTGCGGAAGAAAATGAAGATAATAGTTTAGAAGGTTTCTTAGCTAACGCCGCCTTAGCCTCTGATCTTGATAACCTCAATGAGGAAGAAAGAGTCTCTTTAATGACCTTACACGCCGCCAAAGGGTTAGAATTTCCTGTTGTTTTTCTGGTAGGGTTAGAGCAAGGGTTATTTCCGAATCGCCGTACTTTAGATGACCCAGCGGCGTTAGAAGAAGAACGACGCTTATGCTATGTCGGTATTACTCGCGCCCAAGAACAGTTGTTTATTTCTTATGCAGAAGAACGTCGCTTATGGGGTTCGCGAGAACCAGCCATTCCCTCACAATTTTTAAGTGAATTGCCAGAAGATTTAGTCAATTATAGTTCCCCTCCGATTAAGCCTCGCCGCCAAGAGAAAAAGACAGGGAAAAAGCAACAAGAATCGGTGCAAAATTGGCAAGTCGGCGATCGCGTTTTTCATCAAACGTTTGGGGAAGGAACCGTTACCCATGTTCTGGGAAGTGGTCAGAAAACTAATCTTGCAGTGCAATTTTCTGGGTTAGGACGGAAAATTATTGATCCCAAAATTGCCTCTTTAGAGTTGATT
>CAZTXK010000366.1:0-2393 GCA_964617275.1 uncultured Dactylococcopsis sp.
CAACTCAACCTGATCCGCGATGGGCAGATGAATTAGCTAAGTTAAAAGAAAGGCTGAGTGCAGTGGAAAAGTAGGTTTTAGTTAAAGTTAAGTTCAAAGTAGGGATAATTGGCTATACTCAGTTATCCCTTTTTTACTGGCAATTAATACCAAATTCCACCTGTTAAGTCTTTTGCCAAACTCTAATCTTTTAAGTGTTGCTACCACCCAAGAGAAGTAGCCTTTGCTTCTCTTTCTAACTGTTCAATTTCTCTTTGCCATCGTCTTAAAACTTCTTTCCGTTTCGATTGTTTATCAGGATTAGGTTCACCAAGCCCTTTTTGAGGATCATAAGGATCACGATGAGGTTGATTTGGATTATGTTTATTCCTGCGTCTGAAATAAGTTGTTCCGGGGTTAGGGACGATTCCCCGTTCTCGTAACCATCTTTCACAATAAATTTGCCACAAATATTTATGATCATGAACCTCTCCCCCTAAAGCCCGTAAACGCTTTACTGATAGCTGAGAAGATTCAAATAATTCTCGTTCAATGTTGGGATATTGATGACGGTTAAAAAGGCGAGTTTCGCTTCCACTTCCTCGGAAAAACTCCACAACAAACCAGTTACCAAAATCAAAAATGCAAATTTCTGTTTCATCACTCCCATCATTTTGAATGATATCAACATCTTGAAGTAATTGATTTCCCATAACATTAACCGAAGACTGAGGAAGTAAAATGCGAATGCGCTCAAATTGATCCGAATATTGTTCCCAAAAATACTTTCTGCTGTGGAGTTGGTTTTCTTCCCAATCTGGTAAAGGTAATCGCTGTAAAATAATATCAACTAATTTTTGAAAATCTCGATAATTTGCAGCCCCAAACCATTGTCTTAACGAACTTTTCGCTTCACCAGATAGCCGATTCCACTTAGAAGCAGTGGCTTGCGATCCATAATTATTTTGTAACCATTGAACTAGGTTTTGAAACTGTCCGCCGATCTCAGCACTAATGCTTTTTAGTAACGTTTCTACCGAACTAATTTCGTGGTCAACAGTCATGTCTTCCAAACATTTAACTAACCAAGTCGCTTGGTTTTGTTGCGGTTTTGACTGAGAAAAAGCTGTCACCACATACTCTAAAACATCATTGATGATGCTTAAATTGCTCGGTAATTGAGCCGTAATAAATAATTGTTTTGGTGTTAAGTGTTCTGAGAGAGAAAGCTGTGCTAGGGGTAAAAGGGGATCACGCTGTTGGAGTTTAAGTAAAATGTTGACAGTTAAATCATTATTCCCGACCACATCAGATAAACTTGAAAACGTTTCTGCAAAAGATTGTCCTATAACCTTTTTATTTCCATCGTAATAATATGCCATTCGGGAACATAAACGTTGTTTTAGTGTATAATTATCAATGGCATTTTCCCAAACTAATCGAGAGGTAGCTAATCGCTGTTCCTGTGAATGTTCAGCATCCCATTCTTCTTTAGCATAAATACAGTAAACCCACTCTAACAAAGTAATATTATCTGCATTTCCTTGCTCTAAATCCATCAAAATCTCATTTAAAGAACGTGGATTAAAATTTTTATAGTGAGCTACTTCTGGCGGTAACTCTGGGGGAGAAAATTCAGTATTATTTCCAACTTTATTGGCTAGTTCAGTGAGTGCTGTTGGTTTTAATTGTAACGGTTCAATAGAAACAATTGACTGGAAATTTACCATTTTAGTTCTCCTTTTTTAACTCTCCTAGGACTTGGCGGGTGGTAAAGTTTTCGCTTCTTTCAAAGTTAGGGGGCGAATATTTCCCCCCTTTCAAAGGGGGGTGAGGGGGGATTAATTCCCATTGAATTCTAAAGGATACGATTAACGTTGATTATCAATAGAGTCTTTAACCTTTTCCCCTTCCTGATTTACAAAATTACTAAAATCAGGACGGCGCAATTGAAAACGAAACGTCACTTTTCGATCTTTTGGATCATCCATAGTTGGATTGGCATCAATTTCTCCTCGTCCACTAATTAAAATTTTCTCTTCAAAACGCTCCTCATTTTGAAAGTTTAATTCATTAGAAAAAATATAATCTGCCACAGATAAAGCCCGTTCTAAACTTAAAGCACGATTCGCACCCTCTGAACCTTTGGAACTGGTGTGTCCTTCAATGACAACCCGTGCAATTTCTTCTTCAAACTCTTTTTTAGAAAAAATAACTTTGCTGTAAACAGGAATGAATTTATTAAGAAATGCTTTTCCTTCAGGTTTCAGTTCTGACTCTCCTTCTGGAAACAAAATTTTATCATCTAAGCTCACATCTCCTGTTTCTGGATCAACGTTTACTGCATCACTACCAACGCCTTCTTCAATTGTAGTCATAACAATTAAGGGAAGATTTTTTAGTGCTTCCTGATA
>CAZTXK010000367.1:0-2381 GCA_964617275.1 uncultured Dactylococcopsis sp.
ATTTAATAATAAATGGTTACTCTCTGGGGGAATTTCAATTTGAGAGGGGAATTGCCAGTGTCGTTTTCCTCTTAAAATATCATCCATTACCCGAGAACCTGGCCCAGAATAAACCTCTCCTTTCGGATTTTCTACCATTGAAGGCAGTTCGATAAAGGGGGCATCGGGTTGACTAAGATAACTTGCACCCGAGAGAATATCGACCGTTACTTTTTCATTGGTGGGATTGTGTAATAAAATTCCGAGATAAAGGGTGCTTAAATCATTCTCATTAGGTGGTTTAGCCACATGATGGGCAAAAATATCGAATCGTCCATTAAAGGGAAAGTCAAGATGGGCATCAGGGGAAGTTTTACCGTCTTCGGGAAATGTGGAAAGTAAAATTCCTTCTCCTTGCACTAATTCAGGACTGTTACTGTTAAAGACGGGAACTTGGTTTAATGAGTTTGGCAGTGGTTGTACTCTCTGTTGAGAATTAATATCGTTTTGGACAATTGGCGCTACATTCATATCCCCCCAACCCCCCTTAGTAAGGGGGGCGAAGGGGGGATCAGCTGTAACCTGACTTTTTGAAAAAGGTATAGTTTGCGGTTCGTTACTGATTAAGGTGGGATTCGCGAAGAGATGAGAAGCTAAGAATAAGGGTAAAAGCATAGACTATCACGTTATTTATGTTGTTATACCATTTTTGAGAATTGGCGCTACACACCAATACGTCGTTCCCCCTTTTCAAAGGGGGGCTAGGGGGGATAGAGTGTAACCTGACTTTTTGAAAACGGTATTATTTTCATCGCAGCGATCGCGCTTCATAATAACTCGTTTTAGAAACGCAAGCGAGAATCTTCTAGCCAAAGACTAACGGCGACAGCATTTCCTCTCTCATCAACCTTGACTTCAACGACAAAGGGGCGTTCTTCGTTTTCATTCTCTAGCAAGCGACGGATTCTCTGGTTTAATTCCTCTCGTTGCTGTTCTGGAAAATAATATCGCTCTAACCCATAATCAACCCATCTATTATTTAATTCTCCTCGAATGGCGACTTGCTGATCCCCGAGATCAACAGGGCGTTGATAACGAACAGCGATCGGTTCCCAAGGCGTTGGACGTGCCGAAGCGTTTTCTGTTTCGGGCGCTTGTAAAATCACATAAAAGGAAGTTCCATTGGGAGGTCGCATTTCCTTTTCATTGTCACGAGTTTGGCGGACTAGACTTTCCCAGCCTGTTAAGGTTTCTAGTTGTTCCACTTGTGAAATGTTATAGCGGAGGGTTTGAGAGTAACCTCTCAAGAAGTCATAAGGATCGACGGGGACGGTTTGCAAGACCACTTCTGTTCCCGTGAAATGAGTATAAATGGCTTGTGCTGGAATGGCGGCAATTAGAGCTATTTGAAAGGTGAGAGGAAGTAGGAAACGCTTAAAAGAAAGACCATTCATAAATAATTGTTAGGAATTCAAGAAGATATGTATCAATTTTGATGGTTGAGACATTTTTTTCTGGATAACATGGAAATAAAGAAGAAATTTCTCTTGCTTGAGCAGGGGAACGCTGTCAGGTTTATGAATATGCAGCTTATTAACATCGGATTTGGGAATATTGTCTGCGCTAATCGCGTGGTTGCGATTGTTAGCCCTGAGTCAGCCCCGATCAAGCGTATTGTTACTGATGCGCGCGATCGCGGTCAACTTGTAGATGCTACTTATGGTCGGCGTACCCGAGCCGTCATTATTACCGATTCCAGTCATATAATTTTATCAGCCATTCAACCAGAAACAGTTGCAAATCGGTTTGTTTTGAGCAAAGATAATCAAGTAGCAACTAACTAAAAAATGGAATGACCAGCGGTAAATTAATCGTGATTACAGGGCCGAGTGGCGTAGGAAAGGGAACTTTAGTGAAGTTACTGCTTGCTCATCATCCCCGCCTTAGCTTATCAATTTCGGCAACCACTCGTTCCCCCCGAGAAGGAGAGATCGAGGGAAAAGATTACTTTTTTTTGTCTCGGGATCAGTTTGAAAACCTGATTGAGACAGGAGGATTGTTAGAGTGGGCTGAATATGCGGGCAACTATTACGGAACGCCCCGTCAAGGAGTGGAAGAAAAACTGCAAAAAGGAGAGTGGGTGGTTTTAGAAATTGAAGTGGTTGGGGCAAGAAAAATTCAAGAGAGTTTTCCTGAAGCGACTCGTGTTTTTATTTTACCCCCCTCCCTTTCCGTATTAGAACACCGATTAACCAAACGGGGAAAAGATAGCCAAGGCGCGATCGCGCAACGTCTCGAACACGCTGAAACAGAAATCGCCGCCGCTGAGGAATTTGACTATTCTGTGGTTAATGATGACATTGATCGGTCTCTAGTGGAACTCGAAAAGATCATCTTTGAAC
>CAZTXK010000368.1:0-2373 GCA_964617275.1 uncultured Dactylococcopsis sp.
CTAAATCCTTTGTCGTTTTAAGAGTAAGGAATTCGTAACAACAATAACCGAACTCAGCGCCATAAACCCAGCCGCGATCGCGGGACTCAATAATATATTATATTTGGGTAACAGAATCCCTGCTGCTAAGGGAATGGTAATTACGTTATACCCTAACGCCCAAAAGAGATTTTGACGAATTTTATTGAGGGTGGCAAGACTGAGATTAATTGCCGTAATCACATCAAAAACGCGATCGCGCATTAAGACAATGGAGGCGGTTTCAAGGGCGACTTCTGTTCCTTGTGCCATAGCAATTCCCACATCCGCTTGGGCTAACGCCGGGGCATCATTAATGCCATCCCCAATCATCCCCACAGACTGTCCCTGTTCTTGTAATTGTCTCACCACTTGTGCTTTATCCTCTGGGTGAACTTCAGCAAAAACTTGATCAGGGGCGAGATTTAACTGTTGCGCGATCGCGCTAGCCACACTTTGCTTATCCCCCGTTAACAACCTCACCTGTAACCCCATTTTTTGCAGTTTTGACACCGTTTCCACCGCATCAGGGCGTAAACAATCCTTCAAAGCAATTAACCCAGCTTCAGCCCCATTAATGGCAACATAAACCACAGTTTTCCCAGTCTTTTCTAACGCTTCTCCCTTCTCTTGCATCGCACTGGGAACCATGATCCCTTGTGCTTCCAACCACCTTCTATTCCCCACCACAATCGACTGCTGTTCCACCATTGCCCGGATACCATAGCCGGCTTGAGTTTCTTCCTCACTGGCAGCTAGCAGAGAAATCCCCCTTGCTTGGGCTTCCTGAACAATTGCATCGGCTAAAGTATGATTCGTTCCCTGTTCCACTGAAGCCACCAACTGTAATAAAGTTTCTTCCGTAATATCAGGAGTCGCCATCACCCAGCAATCCGTTACTTTTGGATTTCCTTCTGTCAAAGTTCCCGTTTTATCAAACACCACCGTATCCAAACCATGGACTTTTTCTAAAACATCGCCTCCTTTAATTAACAAGCCCTGTTTTGCCCCAATTCCAGTTCCCACTAAAATGGCAGTGGGGGTTGCTAACCCTAACGCGCAAGGGCAAGCAATCACTAAAACCGCGATCATCACCTTCAGACTTAATAACAGGGGACTGCTTTCGAGCGTAACCTCCGCCCAAATGTTCGTACCAATAAAATACCAAAAGAGAAACGTTAATCCCGCAACCGCCATTACCCCATAAGCAAAATAGCCAGCAACTTTATCCGCTAATTTCTGCACCGGCGCTTTGCGAGTTTGAGCATTTTCCACCGAAGCAATAATTTTCGCCAAAGCTGTATCTTTACCCACTTGGGTAGCTTTTAGCGTAACTACCCCCGTTAAATTAATCGTTCCTGCTTTTACCGTGTCTTTAACCTGTTTATTAACGGGAATAGACTCCCCCGTTAACATCGACTCATCAACCGTTGTTTCTCCTTTTAGAATTTCCCCATCTACAGGGAATTTTTCTCCAGGTAACACTCGCAGCCATTGTTGCACCTGCACCGTAGAAACCGGAACTTCCATGCTTTTTTCTTCTTGATTGCCGGTTTGTTTCACCAAACGGGCGGTACTCGGTTTGAGAGATACTAACGCCGCTAAAGCTGCTCCGGCTTCTCCTCTTGCCCGTTGTTCTAAAGTTCTTCCTAAGAGAATAAAGCCCAGTAACATTACCGGTTCATCAAAGAAACATTCCCATCCCAATTGGGGGAAAAGCAAAGCCACACAACTAGCTATATAAGCACTGAGCGTTCCCAAAGCGATTAAACTATTCATATTGGGAACCCGTTGCCATAACCCCTTTGCCCCATCCCCAATAATCTCTCGACCGGGTAAAATTAGGGCAAGGGTGGCAAGTCCCCAATGAAACCCGATATGACTCAGCAACGGCACTTCCAAGCCCGTGAGATGTTTAAGATGTCCGATTGCGGATAAAATGATTAAAATCGTCGCAATGGCGAGTTTCTGGAAGTTTTCGCGATCGGCTTTTTGGCGTTTTTCCTCGTAGCTAGTCGCCGTGTCTTCCTCATTATCTGGATCGTGGGGTTGGGAAGGAAAGCCCTTAGCGGTTAGTTGTTTCGCAATCTCATCGGGATCAGCTGCTTCAGGCTGATATTGAACCACTGCTGTTGCCGTTACAAGGTTCACTTGGGCAGCGAGAACCCCAGAATTTTGCTCAATTTGGCGTTCTACAGCACTGACACAACCGGCACATTTCATGCCATCAACTTCTAAAGTAACGGTTTCTAGGGCGGTTTCCTGAGAAGGGGCTTTTTGTGAAACTTGCATAGGCGTAATTGCGGGAAGTTACTTTTCTGAAAACTATTGTTACACATTGATTTGTTATTTGTT
>CAZTXK010000369.1:0-2361 GCA_964617275.1 uncultured Dactylococcopsis sp.
ATGAATAACGAATTTATTGTTTATATTCAAGGAGCCGCCATTACAACGGGGGTAGCGTTGGTTTTAACCTTGCTCGCCTTTATTTTTAAGTGGGGCTTCCGTTTTCGATTAGTCGGAATTACTGGCTTTATGGGGGTTCTCACGGTCGGCTTATTTGGTTTATCTTTAGGATTATTTAGTTATACCGATGTTCCGGGATCCGTTCCTTTTAAAGTGGTTTATGATAATGGGGGCTCACAGGTGGTGATTAAATTGCCCCCAACCGTAACCGAGTCGGAAGTGGAAGCCAGTTTACGCAAGGCAAGTGCTGACTTATTCTCCTATGGGCGTTTAGGGGGAACGGATCAGAAAATGGTCATTCGAGCGCGAACAGTTACCCATCCTGAGGAGGGAATTTCTAAACCGTTATACTTGGGAAAAGTGCAACGTTCTGGTTCTGGGGAAGATAGCAGCACTCTCAATATTGATGTTTTCTCCTCAAATTTCTCAGAACTTCCTGATCGAACGAATAGCTAGTTAGGGATAGAAAAGCCATGACTGAGCCTCTAGAATCAAAAGAAGAACAATTAGCGGTAATCGAGGCAAATGCTGACTATATCGGCGCTGTCGCTTATAAATACTATTGTGAATTTAAGGAAAAAGGCACATTAGTGATTTTACGACAGTTGGAGAACGACGGAACAGACTTAGAGGAGTGGCAATTAATGTATAAACCCATGAATTTGCTACCCTTAATGATTAGTGATTGGAAAGAGGCAGGTTTGCAGGAGATGATTGTGAAATATAATCCTGATGTCTCGGTTGTCTGTACATTTTTATATCCCAATGGCACTCATACCAGCTATCTTTTTGAACCGAGTCAACCGCCGCCTACGTTACAAGAGCAACTTCAGTCGTAATTTACAAGCAAAGTCTTATGAAGCAGCAAACGAAATTAAAGTCATCGACGGTCACGCTACAAGTGTCGCCAGCCCAAGTCATGCGCGGTCAAGGCGCGATTAACCAAGCAGGAAGCGCGATCGCGCAGTTAGGGCAAACCCCCTTAGTGATTGGCGGTGAACACACCTTAACCCTGATTCAGCCCTTACTAGAGCCCATTTTCGACCATTATCAGCTAACTGCAACCACCGCGTCTTATTCCCCCGACTCTTGCGAGAAATCTCAAGAAACCTTACAAGCGGTGGCTAAAGATCAGCAAGCTGACTTCATTATTGGGGTAGGTGGTGGCAAAGCCCTCGATATGGCAAAATTAGTGGCTTATAAAGCTAATTTGCCTATTGTCACCATTCCCACATCTGCGGCGACTTGTGCGGCTTGGACAGCGTTATCTAACATTTATACCGAAGCAGGGGCGTTTCAGTATGATGTTCCCCTTCCTTATCCCCCCAATTTACTCATTCTTGATTATGATTTAATTGCTACCGCGCCGAAACGAACCCTGATTGCAGGCATTGGGGATGCTTTAGCGAAATGGTATGAAGCCTCGGTTAGTAGTGGGGATGCGACAGCCACTTTAACCATTAGTGCCGTGCAACAGGCGCGAATTTTAAGAGATATTCTCCTGCAAAAGTCGAAAACCGCTCTGGAAAATCCACAGGGAGAAGTTTGGCAAGAAATTGTGGATGCTGTGGTGTTACTGCCTGGTGTCATTGGCGGTTTAGGTGGAGCAAATTGTCGCACTGTAGCTGCTCATGCCGTTCATAATGGGTTAACTCATCTCCCAGCTACTCATGATCTCTTACACGGAGAAAAAGTGGCTTATGGCATTTTAGTGCAGCTGCGCTTAGAAGAAATGATGCAGAATAATAAACTCGCTGCCTCAGCGCGACAACAGTTACTGGAATTTTATGCCGAAATTGGTTTACCAAAGAGCCTTGAGGATTTAGGATTAGAGAACGTGACCTTGGCTCAACTGCGAAAAGTAGCAAAAATTGCTTGTGAACCTGAGTCTGATATTCATCGCTTACCCTTTACGGTAGAATCCCCAGAACTGGTGGCAGCAATGGTTTCTACAACGGTGGCGGTTAATGGGAAACCCGTTGCCTTGAGCCAAGAGCATGAATGATGTAAACCAATAGATCAATAGCGAATGGGATTTGATTTTACCCCAGCAGACCGAGTCAGTGCGCTTCCCCCCTACGTTTTTGCCCGTCTTGATGAGTTGAAAGCAAAAGCGAGAGAACAAGGGTTAGATTTAATTGATTTGGGGATGGGAAACCCCGATGGTTTTGCCCCTCAGCCAGTGATTGATGCAGCCACAGAGGCGCTAAAGGTGGGAGAAAATCACGGTTATCCCCCCTTTGAAGGGACAGGGAGTTTCCGAAGCGCGATCGCGCGGTGGTATCATCGTCGCTATGGGGT
>CAZTXK010000370.1:0-2344 GCA_964617275.1 uncultured Dactylococcopsis sp.
ATTTGTTATTTGTTATTTGTTATTCGTAATACCATTTTTGGAAACTATTGTTACAGTTAAGTGGTAACTGGTAACTGATCACTGGTCACTGAATAGCCCCCTACTGTAGCATGACTTCTTAGAAATGGGATAACCTAATGACTAATGACATCGCTTGTGTTTAATGTTAAGGGATTGTTAAAATCAAGGGGTAATCTATCCTGTATATTTCCCCCTAGCTCGGATTAGCCTCTGGAGAAAAATCATGTCACAACCCACAGCAGCCCTTCCCTCTGACGAAGCACCAGATAAGCCCGAAGAGGCTTGCGCGGTATTTGGAGCTTATGCCCCTGGGCAAGATGTCGCCAAACTCAGTTATTTTGGACTCTATGCCTTACAACATCGCGGTCAAGAATCAGCAGGAATTGCTACCTTTAATTCCAGTGGAGTCCGTCTGCACAAAGACATGGGGTTAGTCGCCCGTGTTTTTGATGAGGAGGTCTTATTGCAGTTACCCGGTGATATTGCAGTGGGACATACTCGCTACTCCACCACAGGTTCTAGTTTAGTGGCAAATGCCCAGCCAGTAGTCATCCCGACTCGGCTCGGCTCTTTAGCCTTAGCACATAATGGCAATCTTGTCAATGCCCCCCAACTCAAACAAAGTCTAGAAGAAGCCAATTATGAGTTTCTCTCGACTACCGACTCAGAAATGATTGCAGTTGCGATTTCTCAGGAAGTGGATACGGGGAAAGACTGGCTAGAGGGCGCAATTAGTGCCTTTAATCGCTGTCAAGGGGCTTATAGCCTAGTCATTGGCACACCAGAAGGGTTAATGGGAGTCCGTGATCCCCATGGCATTCGTCCTTTAGTAATTGGTGTCTTGGGAGACAATCAACAGCACTATGTTCTTGCTTCGGAAACGGCGGGCTTAGATATTATTGGCGCAGAATACCTCCGAGATGTGGAACCGGGGGAAATTGTTTGGATCACTGAAGATGGGTTAGCCTCATTTCACTGGTCAGAGAAACCAGAACCCAAGTTATGTGTATTTGAGATGATTTATTTCTCTCGTCCTGACAGTATGGTGAATAATGAAAGCCTTTACAGCTATCGCCTACGTCTAGGAAAACAGTTAGCCGAAGAGTCTTATGTGGAAGCCGATTCGGTGATTCCAGTTCCCGATTCAGGGGTTCCGGCAGCCATTGGATTTTCCCATGAATCGGGAATTACCTTTGAAGAGGGATTAATTAAAAATCGTTATGTGGGACGCACCTTTATTCAACCCACCCAAAGTATGCGAGAAGCTGGGATTCGCATGAAACTGAATCCCTTGAAGGATGTTATTAGTGGTAAACGCATTATTATGGTGGATGACTCCATTGTGCGAGGAACAACTAGCCGTAAAATTGTGCAAGCCCTCCGCGATGCCGGTGCAACTGAGGTTCACATGAGAATTTCCTCTCCTCCTGTCACTCATCCCTGTTTCTATGGCATTGATACCGATAGCCAAGAACAATTGATTGCGGCGACGAAATCCGTGGAAGAAATTGCGGAAAAAATTGGGGTTGATTCTTTAGCTTATCTCAGTTGGGAAGGGATGTTAAAGGCGACGGGAGAAAACCCAGATCATTTCTGTTCGGCTTGTTTTACCGGAGATTATCCCATTGAAATTCCAGACCAAGTCAAACAGACGAAATTATTACTGGAAAGCCAGCATTGTAAACTTCCGAATTAGTCAGAGATTACGCCTTCCTCAACGGAAGGCGCCTGCTCTGACCGTTGGTGATTAAGCCCTTATAGCAAAGTTTCTCAAGACGTGAGGTTTCATTAGAAACTCTAGATTGAGCCTTTTTCTCTTTAATCCTTAATTTTTTGCCCCATATCCCCTATAATAGTAATGACAGTTAAGGTTACAAGACTTAAATTTATTAAACATGATGAAAAAACTTGGTTTAATTCTAGCAACCGTTTTATTTGCTGTGGCAACCTTTGCCCTCACGGCGAGTCCAGCTCATGCCGAAACTCATAAAGTAAAAATGGGTAGTGATACCGGACAGTTGGTATATGTTCCTGATACTCTGACGGTGGCTCCCGGAGATACAGTTGAGTTCGTGATGAATAAGCTCGCTCCTCATAATGTCGTTTTTGATAGCAGTGGCGTTCCCAGTGGTGCAGCGTCAATTGCTAGTTCTTTAACCATGAGCAAGCTTTTATTCTCTCCTGGGCAAAGCTATAGTATTACCATTCCTGACGATGCTCCGAAAGGAGAATACCAATATTACTGTCAGCCCCACCGCGGCGCAGGGATGAATGGAAAATTGATTGTAAAATAGTTTTTTCTTAAAACATTTATTTTGCCCCC
>CAZTXK010000371.1:0-2342 GCA_964617275.1 uncultured Dactylococcopsis sp.
CCTTTGAAAGGGGGGGAAATGTAGTGCCAAAGGTTTTTGTTTATATCTCCTTTAGTTGCGCTTTAATACCCAAATTTCGAGGAGTGACCATTCTTCCCCGGGATAATTTTCTTGTTCCAAGGCTGACATCCGACGGTGACGGGTGGCGGTACTGCCGACAAAGCTAAGATGTTCGAGTAAAATGCGTTTGGTGGCATCGGCTTTTTCTAAGCCAAAGGGGTTGAGGAAGTTAACAAGACAGTAGCCTTCCCGAGAGGAGTTGGCAAAGGTGGCAATGAGTTCTTTAATCGCGCTTTCTTCGAGATATACCAGAGATGCCGTGGAAACCAGAATATCGGCATCTGCCATGACTTTTAATACCTGTTCTTTTTTCTCAGCAGGGGGTTGGTTTAAGTCGGCTTGGATGGTGTGATCAAAAATTCCTGCTTTTTTGGTGTAGTCGAGGGCATTTTGGGAAATATCAATGCCGGTGGTTTGTAGGTTTAGGCGACGGGGTTTGAGAGGGGTGTTTGCGGTTTCGGCATCTTTCCAGTTTTCCCGAAGTTCGGCTACGGTCATATTATGCGCGATCGCGAGAGTGGTATTCCCAAAACAGCAACATAAATCCACATAGGGAATGGCTTTGCCTTGTTGCTTTTCACACCAAGGAAGGATTAGGCGATCAAAGGTTTGACGGTTATTATCGTCGGAAATATAGTCTAAAGCATCAATAATGCGCTCTTTAAATGGAACCGGGGTGGATTCCATGTAAATATCGTCAAAATGCTGTTTCTTTTCGTCGGTTTTAACACCAGATTCTTGACTCATCGGTTATTCCATTTATTCACTGAACACCGCAACCATACCTGATTAAGCGTCCTTTTGGCAAATTTTTAAAATTGCTCAGGCTAGATGTTTGGTCGCCCAAGTTAAATTAAAACTTCCGACCTGAAACCCCAAAACCAAAAAAATTTTTTTACGTTTCTTTGGTTTGGAATTTCTAGATATGTATATCTATTATATCATATTTCTTGCCAAAAGACCACCTTGCAATTATAGGTCATTAACATTGATGCCAAGGAATGGTGGCTAAAGGGGTTAACGCCCACAGTAACTCTCTCCCTAAGCTTGCTAATGGGGGAGTAAAGGCTTCCTCTTGATTAATAAGGGCTTCAATCCTCTCTTCGAGACGGCTTTTGGTGGCAGTGCAACTTAAGGCAGCACAACTGACTTCAGGATAGGTGACGTTAAATTTGGCGATGGTAATTAATGATTCCGCTAATAAAAGGGGATCAACGGTTTCGGTAGCTTTCCAGTCGGCGCGAAGTTCTCGCAGTGACAGTAATTCTTCCCATAAGAGACGACTTTTAGGAAGCCAAGCGGTGCTTCGATAAACCCAACCTAACCAGAAAAACCAGAAAGTGTCGCGGTAGTAGCAATGGGCGTTTTCATGGGCAATTACGGCTTGAAGATGATCTTCATCCAGAGTAGCGAATAAGCCCTCACTAATCACCAGTTGGGAATGCCAGCCCCCAATTTGGGCGCTGTAGGGGAAGGAAGTGGGGAGAAGTTTTGCGGTGGTTTCGGAAATGGTTGTCTGGGGATAGGCTTGAAGTTGGTGGCGCGATCGCGCTTGTTGATAAACTTGCCACAGTAAAATCAAAATCGATCCCAGTAAGAATAACCCACTAATGCTGTAACTAATCCCGCCAGTTTCTAAGCCAAACATTTCCCCTTGTTTGCCCATTCCTAACACTGCCATGGCTGTCATTACGAGTAACAGGGGAGGTAAGAGGAAATAAAAGAGACTGCGTTGCCAACGTTGAGGAGAAGTGACAGCTTGAGGTTGCCATAGCCAACGGATGAGGAAAGCACTACTGAGGGCGATTAAAATGATGATAGTGTGCATTATTCTTCTTCCTCCCGTTGTTGGCGCAGGGTTTTCAAGCGTTGCGCGATCGCGTCAAGTTGTTCTAAGCTTGTGACATCTAAACTATCGGCAAAGGAAGCCACTAATTCAGGATCACTAACGGCTAAAAACTGATTTAATTGTTCATAGGCTCTGAGAGCTTTTGCTTCCGCTTTAGAAACTGTTGGCTGCCAATAATAAACCCTGTTGCTTTTATCACAAGTCAACCAGCCCTTATTTGTCAAGCGTTGTAACACTTTTGTTACAGACGTATAAGCTAGTTCTCGATCTGGATCACTTAAAATTCGTTCGTGAACGGCTTTCACACTTGCCCAGTGTAATTCCCAAACAATTTCTAATATTTCTTCTTCTAAAGGCCCCAAAGAGAGTTTTTTCGGGCGTTGATTCGGCAGAGGAGTCATAATGGGCTCAGAATAACTAGCGCGATCGTACC
>CAZTXK010000372.1:0-2333 GCA_964617275.1 uncultured Dactylococcopsis sp.
TGTCCTTGTTGGGGTTCGATAATTTCAGTATTCAGGTGAGATTGTTGGAGGCGCGATCGCGCTTGTTCTGCACTCCCTTCAGTTTTTAGCAACGATAACAAGACTCCCTCATAATTAATATCGCCCCCAGCTGCAGTTGCTAAAATGGTCTTTGGTTTGACCCATTCTGCTAGCTGGACCACACTTTCTTGACCCTTAATAATTGGCCCGGCCAAGGGTAACTCTAAATTAACCACAGGATTAATCACCACATCCACAGGAGCATACTGTTTTAATTCCTCTGGGGGATAGCCATGAGGTTCATAATAGAGACTTTGTTCAGAACTTTTAAGCAGATAAGCATTCTCTTTTTCCAATCCAATGGGCGCACCCGACAGCGCCCGAATTTCAATTTTCTCTGCTAGGGTATAACTTTCCCCATGCGCTAACCCTGTTACTTGAGTAAAGCCCAATTCTGTTGCTACTTCTGCCGCATTTGGCGACCCCACCACTGGAATATTTTTATCAAGGGTTTTCAGGGTTGGTTTATGAGCATGATCTTCTAATCCCTGGGAGAGGAGAATTAAATCAATCCTTTCTGGTAAAACGGGAGCATTTTCCCCGCGAGTGCCCTTAAACAGCCAAGGTAAGTTTCCAAAAACCAAATCCCCCACCAGCCAAGGATCAACGAGAATATTTCGGTTTTCCCATTGCCAAAGCCAACTATTTGAGCCAAGATAAGTTAACTGCATATTTGTCAAGTTTATTTTACATTTTTTTACTTTCCTGATTCCCAAAATATCTCATTTGCGACTTTGAAGAGTCTATCTTAGGAAGTTAATCATTCCCAAAGAAAATATCAAAGAAGCGAATGCCTTGGACAACACTTGTTATCGGTTGTAGAACCGTGCTAACTGTGTCAGAAATTTCGGTTAGGGTTGAGCGTTCTACCACAATGACATCATTATTACGCAAAGTCGGATTTGTCTCGGGATCAATTCCTTGGTTAAAATCTACCTCTATTTCTCTGCGAGTCACTGTTCCATCGGGTTTAAGACGAACTAACTCCACCTCTCCCTTATCAGCCCGTCGCCGATCAAAGCCACCAGCGGCTAATAGGGCTTGGCTAAGAGGGGTATTCGAGGGAAGTTCAATGCGACCGGTACTTTTCGCTTCCCCAATGATATTTACGGAAATCGTTTCTGGAGAGAAGCTAGCAGAGGCAAGGGCTTCCGCTTCTTCTGGTTCGATTTCCTCTGCTTCAGGAACAACTACCGTATCTCCTGGTTGCAAGATGATATCTTGTTTAACATCTCCTTCTTTTAATAATTCCCAGAGATTAGCACTGAGGACTTCTTGCTTCCCTGTGCGGGTTTCTCGTCTCACTTTAACGTTACGAATGTCAGAGAGATTAGTAATCCCGCCAGCAGTTTGAATAGCTTGGGTGACCGTCGGCGGCGCACCAGAATCTCCGCCGCCCACCGTATGCGGACCCGGGCGAGAGACTTCTCCCACCACGGCAACTTCAATGGATTCAGTAACGGGCGCGATCGTGCTGCGAGATAATTGTCGCGTTTCTCGGGCTACATTTTGTTCGGCAGTGGGAATAAAAATACTATCGCCATCCCGGAGCGTCACATCTTGGACAATGTCGCCCTCGTTGACCAACTCCCAGAGATTGACATTGAGAACCTGTTCCTGTCCATCCACTTCACGACGCAACTTGACTTCTCGCGCATCCGCAGAACGGGTAATCCCTCCTGCTTGTCGAATTGCCTCAGTAATCGGCGGGAATTGTCCTCCTTCTCCACCGAGATTATAAGAACCAGGACGATTGACCTCTCCAGCCACTGCAACGCGAATGGCACGACGCTGGGCTAAACTAACGGTGACAATGGGACGCTGTAAAATGGGGGTGTAACGCTTTTGAATCAAATTATTGGCTTCGGGAATCGTCAAGCCCTGCACATCAATACTGCCCACAATGGGTAAATTTAATGTCCCCTCCACAGAAACTTGATAAGTTCCGCTATATTCAGGAACATTAAACACTTCAATGGCAACACCATCTCCCGGGCCTAGGGTATAAGGGGTTTCTTGATAACGACGCTCCTGTTGCGAAGGCGATGAAGGAGAAGATTCTTCTGGTACTTCCTGTAACTGAGAAGGAATTTGACTAGAACTTGGCGGTGCTAAAACCACATATCCCCCCCAAGGTAAGGTTACACTGACCGTAATCAAGAGCCACTTTTGAAGTCGATTTTCTATCATTGCCCTGAAGAAGAATTATCATTACTGTATCCATTCGTAGAAACCAAGGAAGTTTCCTCGTTATTTGACGCAGCCTTATTTTT
>CAZTXK010000373.1:0-2323 GCA_964617275.1 uncultured Dactylococcopsis sp.
ACAATAGAGCTTCTTCGTTCTGAACAACTGTTTGGTGTGGAAATGTTATGGTATATTGATGTTTGTGCGATTTTAAGTTACGATTATGGCTTCTGCAACGGAACCCCCTCTGACAAGGAGGAGAGCCAAAAAAAGAGTCGGGATCAAAAAATAGCTGATTGGAGAAATCCCCTCAGCGCCTCACGTTTAAGGCTTATACTTCTTCTGGTCGTTTTCTGGAAGAAGATAGAACAATTTGGAAAATTGTATTAGGCTTAACAGCGACTCGGGATCAGCTAGTGCTAACTTAAGGGTGTAACATTTAGTCAATAAACTCAATAATTGTTATGGCTCAAATTCTTGATCCCGTCCCAAATCAGCCTTCTAATCATATCTTATGCTGTTATGTCAATGCCACGAGTTCTATCCAAGTAGCTCGCATAACGAATGTTCCTAATTGGTACTTTGAAAGAGTTGTGTTTCCCGGACAGCGTTTGATTTTTGAAGCGTTACCAGATGCAATTTTAGAAATTCATAGTGGAATGATGGCAAGCTCAATTTTATCAGATCAAATACCTTGTTCTCGCTTAGTTGTGGAAGAACCAGAAGCAGTAACTTCTCCCTCAGAAGAGGAAGAAGCTAATGTCGAAGCCAGTAATAATGTAATGGCTAGTGCCGCTTAAGCTATGTTGAAAGTAGTTTTAAAAAACAACATTTACTAAATTTTAGCAGTGGATTGTCTTTAGAGGCAATCCTAAATTGTTTATTGCCTAAGAAACTGTTTATAAAATAAATCTAAAGAAACTTACTACTCATGTATGCCAAGCAAAAGCTAACTTTAATCTCTTTGTTGCTAACTAAGACTAAGGTGACTTCATACAACCAGCTCTAATAGTTTAAGGGTTTCTTTAGGAACAGTCTCTAATTTTAAGTCCGCCAATTTCTCCTTCTTGCGGTTAATCTGATATGTTGTAATAATCCTCTAATGTCTCCTCAATAAACAAGGCTTCTTCACGACTACCAACATAAACTAGCGTTTCTTCTATTCCCCTAATCGTCTTGGCATGGATGATATAGTTATAACTTTCTTTACCATTCGCATCACGATAAAAATATACTTTGGAATATAGTCTTTTTAATTGAGTCGCTTCAATTTGTTGATTTCTAAACCAAGGATAGGGAACTGGTCCATAGCTAACAGTAATAAGTTCTTCATTGGCAACGATATAGGTATAATTTCGCCACATCACAACTGCAAAATAAATAAGAACTAGTCCAAAAGAGAAAAACGCCAAAAAATATGGAAATACAAGCGAGGAATTCCCCGTTGTATTCTCACTAGTAGCAAATAATAGACCCAAAGCAATAAAAAAACCATTCCATACAATTGCAAATATTGCCATAAAAGCACCCCCACCCCATTTTTTGCTAATTTTAATCTGATTCTTATCCTGATCAATTTTAATGTTTCTAGGAGTTTCAATTTTATTATATTTACCAGTTAAGATTGAGGGAGTAATTTCTCCTTTTTGATATTTACCTTCAAAGTTGTCATAATCTTCTAATGTTTTCTCAGTTTCATTTTCTGGTTCAGCTTCAATTTTGTAATACTTCTCTAGAGTTTTCTCAATAAAATCAGCTTCTTTACTACTTGCAACAGTAAGCAATTTTTGGTCAGTCCCTGTATAAGCATTAGCATAAACCTCACAACAATAATGTTGACCTGGAATTGTACCAGGCTTATAAATTTGTTTAACGTCAAAGTCTTTTAAATTAGCAACTCTAAATCGCTTCCCTTTTAAGCCGGGATAACAAAGTGGTTTGTGGGTAATATTAATTTCTTCATTATTAGCTATAATTTCAGTTTTGTTAATCAAGATTAAAATTACAAGATAGATTAAATAAATTCCCATTAATATAAATAAAGCTATTATTATGTCAAACATAATGGGTATATGTGGAGTGATATCTCCAGAGCTAAAAGTGATATTTCCACTCAAGAAAAGTATCCAAATAACAGAAGCCAAAAATAAATTCCAACCAATTGCTAATGATAAAAAATATGATAAAAATGTTTTATCTAACCACTTTCGGACAATTCTGACATTATTATGCGTTTCATCAACCTGAATATTTCGGGGAGGAATCAGTTCTTGAGACATATTAGAGTAGTCCATTTTATATAGCTTGACTTGCAAGGCAGTTTATCGCACCTATTTCAATAGCAAATCAGTAAAAAGCTAAATTGTAATAAAAATTATACTACTTCTGTCACTTAGTTGATTTTTCCAATTAGAAAAAAATTGATTAGAATTACTATTTGCTGGCTCCCCCTGTAATTTGA
>CAZTXK010000374.1:0-2322 GCA_964617275.1 uncultured Dactylococcopsis sp.
AAAACTTCATTACATTCATCTAAAAGACCTTCAATAGTCACTGGTAACTAATGCGATCTTATACCATTTCTTTATACTATTTCTAAAAATTGGCGCTACACACCAATTCGTCGTTCCCCCCTTTCAAAGGGGGGTTGGGGGGATAGACTGTAACCTGACCGTAAAAATAGTATTACAATTGATGCTACAGTCATTGATCATTAGTCATTAGATTACAAAGGACAAACCACAAATAACTCATGAACAAATCCCCCAATGCTTCTGAGATTCAAGCCATTTTTGATCGCATTGCGCCCGTTTATGATCAACTCAATGATGCGCTTAGTTTAGGACAACATCGTATCTGGAAACGAATGACAGTAAAATGGGCGCAACCCCAACTAGGAGATACAGCCCTCGATTTATGTTGTGGTAGCGGGGATTTAGCTTTCTTATTGGCGAAAATAGTCGGAAAAACAGGCACAGTCATTGGGGCAGATTTTTCTCCTCAGCAGTTAGAGATAGCCCGTCAGCGTCAGCAAATTTCACTGTATCCCATGCAGTGGGTAGAAGCCGATGCCCTCAACCTTCCTTTCTCTGATGAAACATTTGATTGTGCGACACTTGGCTATGGCTTGCGAAATGTAACCGATATTTCTCGCTGTTTAGAGGAGTTGTATCGGGTTTTAAAATCGGGGGCAACTGTTGCCATTCTTGACTTTCATCGTCCCTACAATGAGGCAATTCGGGGGTTTCAACAGTGGTTTTTAGAACAGTTGGTTGTTCCGGCGGCAGAGGGATTGGGGTTTAAGGAAGATTATGCTTATATTAATCCTAGTATAGAGCGTTTTCCCCAAGGGCAAGAACAAGTGAAGTTAGCTAAAGCAGTGGGCTTTACTAAGGTTAAACATTACGCGATCGCGCTAGAATTAATGGGAATTTTAGTGATGACAAAACCTGAAAGCTAACCTCTAATAAGACCATTATGAGTAACTGCCAAACTTATTTCTTTCGACTTCTTGCCAGACGTGACTATAGTACAGAAGAATTACGAAAAAAAGGAAGAGAAAAAGGCTTTCAGGAAGGAGAAATAACGGAAACTATTGAACATTTACAAGAAATTAATGCTCAATCAGATACTCGCGTGGCTGAGGGCATGATTTTAAGCTATCAGGGAAAATACGGCAAACTTAAAATTAAGCAAAAATGTCGGGCAAAAGGAATTAGTGATGATTTATTTGCAGAAGTTTGGGAAAATTTATCGGAGCAGCTAGAAACAGAAGACTTACCAAAGTTAAAAGATAAAGTAATGAGAAAATATAACTTGAATCAGTTTTCTAACCTTGACCCCAAAACCAAACGCAAAGTGTGTAATTTCCTTCAGTATCGCGGCTTTAATCCTTTTCAACTCCTCCAGCAGTGGGAAAATAGTGAAACCTACTAAAAAACTCCTTTCTAAGCGATAAGATAAACTTAAAGAAAGTTTACAAAACGCATTTGCCATGAAAACTGCTCTTATCACTGGTGCGTCATCAGGCATTGGAACTGCCTTTGCTCAAGAATTAGCTAGCCGTAACTATAACCTTGTCTTAGTTGCTCGTTCTCAAGACAAATTAGAAGAACTAGGGAAGCAACTGCAAGAGACTCATGCCATTAATACTGAGATCATTGTTCAAGACTTAACCACTGATAACGCCGCACAAACCGTTTTTGATACGGTTAGCGAAAAAGGAATCCATATTGACTTACTGGTAAATAATGCTGGTTTTGGCGATTATGGTTTATTTGCAGAAAGTTCTCTAGGGAAACAACTAGAGATGATTCAATTAAACATTACTGCACTTGTGGGGTTAACTCATCTCTTTCTCTCTCCGATGCGAGAGCAGAGAAATGGCGGGATTATTAATGTTTCTTCCATTGCTGGTTTTCAGCCGCTTCCCTATATGTCAGTTTATGCTGCCACAAAATCCTTTGTTCTCAGTTTTAGTGAGGCGCTTTGGGTGGAAAATCAAGATGCTGGCGTGACAGTAACTTGTGTTTGCCCCGGGGCAACGGAAACTCAATTTTTTGTTAAGGCGGAATTTCCCGACTCCTTTACCGAATCCAACCCCCAAAGTTATGCCTCTCCCAAGGAAGTAGTCAAAGCGACGTTACAAGCCTTTGAAGCCAAACAAGCCAATGCGGTAACTGGAGGGATTGCCAATCAGATCATTAGTAATATTCCTCGTTTCTTACCAAGAGAGGCGTTGTTAAAGGCAGTGGCAAAACAATTTGCGCCTAAAAAATAAGGAAAATTTCTGTGCAATAATAGTCCCATAGCGATCGCGCTGCTAAACAGGATAC
>CAZTXK010000375.1:0-2321 GCA_964617275.1 uncultured Dactylococcopsis sp.
AGAGTTGAGAGTTATAGCATCTCCCAACCCCTATTAATCAACCTAGATAATTTTGGCGGCGCGTAAGCCGAAATAGAGTCCTAACCCTAAGACGGTATAACCGATTAAGATACCGAGATAAGCAATTGCACCAGACATAATGTTAAAGCTCCGATTTGATTATCTTTCCTAGATTAGCAAGTTTTGAGCTTAGAAACTCAAGACAATGATTAGGAATTAGGGAAGAAACCGATCTAAGGCGGCTTTGAGTTCTTCCAGTTCGGTGTCGATATTTCCTTCTTTAGAAGCCCGAGTAATACATTCATTCAGGTGTTCGTCTAAAATCATTCGTGCCACGCGATCTAAAGCCCCTCGTACCGCCGCAATTTGCATTAAAACCTCAGGACAGGGGCGACTTTCAGAAACCATGGTTTTGACCCCTCGAAGATGTCCTTCTAAACGGGAGAGACGATTAATAATGCGCCGTAAGGACTCTTCACTGTGAACATGGGGATGACTTTCAAAGTCTGAGTGAGAGTGAGAAAGGGCGTTATTTTCAGCTTTAGGAGAAGGGTTTTCAGTCAAGGGGGGTTTGCTCCAACTTCAATGACAATCCGATTATTTCTAGTTTAACTTGAGGAGGTGGAGGTCGCCTTGCGCCAAATCCACCAGGCGGCAGCACAAAGGGTAATATTTCCAAATAAGGTCATACTCGCTTGTAGAACCACTAACCAGTCTAGGGCTTCCGAATTATCGAAAAAGTGCCAAGTGACAGCACACATTGCCCCGATTAGTGCGGGAAACATCGCGATCGCAAGCCACCACCACTGTTTTTGTCCGGTGATTTCACCGTAACGCCAAACTAACCAAATGGCAAGAATCCACTCGATAATGCTGGAAATATGAACCATCCAAGTGGGAATTGAAAGTGCGTGCATAATTACTATTACTTTATTTATCTTTTCTTCCTAATAAAATCTTTTTCGGGTAGGGTTCTCCCAAGTAATAAAATTCGTTAATTAATTGCTGCTGTTGGTCTCGTTTTTCTCGTTCTTTTTGCCAACGTATTTGCTTTCTTTCAGGTATAGAAGGCGGTTTTCTTCCTGCTGCTAAAGGATTAATTTGGCTGATATTTTTCATCATTAAAAAGGATATTGGTCAACTACTTTCCCATCAACAATAGCATATCCCCACTCGGGATGTTTGGCAATTTGTTCCTCTACCCAATGTTTCGTCATGGGAGAGTTATACAGGTTTTGTAAGTCTTCTAAGTTGGGAATTTCGGCGACACTTTCTTCTTTTCCTAAGGTTTGTTCCGGGGGCGCGTCTTCTTCGAGTAAAGGAGTATCGGCTTCTAGTTGGGATAATTTTTCCATCACACTTTCTTTTGTGACTTCTGAGGTTTCACTGAAAGAGGGGGGAAGATAGGGATTTTTAACGCCACTTTTTTTGGCTTTGAGAGCTTCATCGGCAACGCGATCGCATTTCCTTAAAAAGCCTTCCCATAAGTCTCTGGCTTTCACCGGGTCTCGTAGTTCTGATCGCGCTTTTGCTACCGCCGACTCTAAAGGCTCTCCTTTATTAGTGTAATACTGGATGCGTTCTCTTTCAAAGGCGGGATAAGGAACCCCCGGTTCTATTTCCCATTCTTGTTGAACTTTTTGGCTTTCCCCTAAGGGAATATCGGCAATAAATTCTTCCCAAAACGGGGATTTAATTCCTTTAGAAATGCCATCAATAACCTTAAAAACCCAAGCACTGGGGTTAGGATGTCCTTGTTTTTTAGCATACTCTAAAAGAGCATCTTGAAAACGATTTAATTGTTCTTGGGAGTTCCAAGGGCCACTAAATTGATAATGAGGCGTTACCTTCACTGCAATAGACTGACGACGCGGGGGAAAATAAGGATCGCTTTGTGGGGGAGAATAAGATTGATTAGTCGTTGTTTTTTCGGTAGGTGATTGATTAATCAGGATTGATTCTAATTGTTCTAAATTTAGTTCATAAGACCAAATTTGTTTTTGAGCCGAAATTAGGTTTAATTTTAACAGCGATCGCGCTTCTAATTCTTCCTTAGCTAACTGCTGTTCCGAATCACTTAATCCTGTTGCTTCGGTTATTTCACCCCAAGAAAACTGTTGTTTAGCATAATCAGTTAACCATTGCCATAAGGTTAAATAAAGAATAGTAGCACTAACCCCCCCTAGTTTTTTCGCTAGCTGCGGATAATAAATACCACCTTGACCAAAATTGTCCCAAAACTGTTTTAAATCCATTTAAACTGTCTCTGGATCAATTCCTAACTCTCGTAATTTTGCCGTTAGTTTCTCATTTTTTTGCTG